>JAJZGE010000035.1 GCA_021798675.1 Pseudomonadota bacterium
CGTCTGCTGGGGGCCTTCGTACTGATAGCCCTGCTCGTCATCTTCGTGCCGATGTTTTTCTCCAGCAATCCGTCGCCGGCCACCTCGGGCGGCGACCAGTCGGTGAGCCTGGCGATCCCCCCCGCGCAGGACAACAACCTGCAGACCCGCACCATGAGCCTCACGCCGGGAGCACCGGCGACTGCCGCTTCGGCGGCGTCGCCGGCTTCCGCTGCGACCGCGGCTGCGTCGGGGCAGGCGGCGCCTGCCAACGGCCAGCTCGCCTCGGTGAACATTCCCGCCAACCGCGCGGCCGGTACCGCCGGCAGTACGGCTTCCCCGGCGAATACGCTGGCCATGGGCTCCGGCGCTTCGCCGACGCAGCCGGTGATCCCGCTGCGCAGCAGTGCCGCCAGCGCGCCGGCTCCCGCGCCCGTGGTCGCCAGGGCGCCGGCCAAGGCGGTCGCGATGCCTGCGCCGGTCCAGGCGCCGGCATCGGCTCCGGCCGCACCGCCCGTCGCGGCAGCGGCAGCGGCGCCCGCTGCGGGCGACCATGTGCTGTACGTGCTCAACCTCAGCGCCTACGCCAACACGGCCAGCGTGGACCGATTGGTGCGACGCGTGCGCGGCTTCGGCTATCCGGTGCTTACCCGCATCATCACCCAGGCGGGCAAGCAGCTCACCTTGGTGACGGCCGGACCGTTCGACTCGCGCACCAGCGCCGAGGCGGCGCGGTTGAAAATCACCCAATCGATCCCTGGCGTGCCGGCGAAGCTCGAAGCCGGGCTGGGGCATGCCGATGCCAACATCACCGAGGCCCCGGTCGCACGCACCACCACGCGGCCGCCCGTTGCAGCCACCGCCGCGCCGCGTGCCGGCGGTTACGCGGTGCAGGTGGCGGCGATGGGCAGCCAGGCCGAAGCGAATGCGCTGCGCGACAAGCTGCGCGCCAACGGCTTCGACGGTTTCGTGGACACGGTGGCGGTGAACGGCAAGCGGCTGTGGCGCGTACGCGCCGGCCCGCAGACCCAGCGCGCCGATGCCGAGCGCGTGCGCGACCAGATCAAGGCCAGGCTGGGCCTTGCCGGCAACGTGGTCAGCGTGCCCTGATCGACCCGGCAGCGCGACCATGAACTGGATCGACTACACGATACTCGGCGTGCTGGGCCTGTCCGTGCTGGTCGGCCTGTGGCGCGGACTCGTGTCCGAAGTGCTGGCGCTGGTGATCTGGATTGCCGCGTTCTGGGTCGCCTGGCTGCTCGGGCCGACCCTGTCCGCGCGGCTGACGGTGATCACCCTGCCGGCGCTGCGCGTGGCCGCCGGCTACGCGTTGTGCTTCGTGCTGGTGCTCGTGCTTGGTGCCATATTGCGTTACATCGTGCACCGGCTGCTGGTGAGCACCGGGCTGTCGGGCACGGATCGCCTGCTCGGCATGGTGTTCGGCTTTGCGCGTGGTGCGCTGCTGGTGTGCCTGCTGGTGTTCCTGTGCCAGTTCACCAGCTTCACGCGCGATCCGTTGTGGCGACAATCAGTGCTGCTGCCGCCATTCCAGCGCGCCACGATCTGGCTGGGCCAGCAGGTTCCGCCCAGCGTGCGCGAACACCTGGACCCCGCAGCGGCGAAGGACGCCCTGCGCGAGCACCTGAACCCGGCCGCGGTTTCCAGTGTGGTGCGCGCATCATTCGATTCGCCGGCCGTCACCAACGCGCTGCACCGGCAGTTGAGCCCTGCAGTGCTGTCCGATGCGCTGCGCAAGCAGATGCAGGCCGGCTCGCCCGCGCCGGCCGCGACCGCCACCTCCCCGAATCATCCATCACCGAATTCTCCTTAGGCAGGCCATCCATCATGTGCGGAATCATCGGCATCGTCGGTACCACCGAAGTGGCATCGGCGCTTTACGACGGCCTTACGGTGCTGCAGCACCGCGGTCAGGACGCGGCCGGCATCGCCACCGTGGACGGCGCGCGGCTGCGCCTGCACAAGGGCAACGGCCTGGTGCGCGACGTGTTCAACCAGGCGTCGATGAGCCGCCTGCGCGGGCGCATCGGCATCGGCCATTGCCGTTACCCGACGGCGGGCTCGGAGGGTGCCGAGGAAGCGCAGCCGTTCTACGTCAACTCGCCTTATGGCATCGCCTTTGCGCACAACGGCAACCTGGTCAACACCGAGGCGCTGCGCAAGGAGATGTTCGAAAGCGACCGCCGCCACATCAACACCGAATCGGACTCCGAGGTGCTGCTCAACGTGCTGGCGCACGAGCTGCAGATCCAGGAGCGCATGGCGCTCACGCCCGACCACATCTTCAAGGCCGTGGCTGCGATGCACGCGCGTGCGCGCGGCGGCTACGCCTGCATCGCGCTGGTGCTGGGCTACGGCCTGCTGGCGTTCCGCGATCCCAACGGCATCCGGCCGCTGGTGCTGGGCGAGCGCGTCACCGCCGAGGGCCGCGAGTACGCGGTGGCTTCCGAGTCGGTGGCGCTGGACGTGCTGGGCTTCAAGCGCCTGCGCGACGTGGCGCCGGGCGAGGCGGTGTTCATCACCGACGGCGGCCAGCTGCACACGCGCCAGTGTGCCGAAAGCGCGGTGCATGCGCCGTGCATCTTCGAGTACGTGTACCTGGCGCGGCCGGACTCGATGATCGAGAACGTGTCGGTGTACAAGGCGCGCCTGCGCATGGGCCAGAAGCTGGCCGAGAAGATCCTGCGCGAGCGGCCCGACCACGGCATCGAAGCGGTGATCCCGATCCCCGATACCGCACGCACCGCGGCCAGCGCGCTGGCCGAGGCGCTGGGCGTGCCGTTCCGCGAGGGCTTCGTCAAGAACCGCTACGTGGGCCGCACCTTCATCATGCCGGGGCAGGGCGACCGCGTGAAATCGGTGCGCCGCAAGCTCAACCCGGTGGAGCTGGAGTTCCGCAAGAAGAACGTGCTGCTGGTGGACGACTCCATCGTGCGCGGCACCACCTCGAAGCAGATCATCCAGATGGCGCGCGACGCCGGTGCGAGGAACGTGTACTTCGCTTCCGCCGCGCCGCCAGTGCGCTACCCCAACGTGTACGGCATCGACATGCCTTCGGCCACCGAGCTGGTGGCCGCCGGCAAGACCGAGGCCGAGGTGCAGCAGATACTGGGTGCCGACTGGCTGATCTACCAGGATCTCAAGGACCTGGTCTGGGCGGTGCAGGACGGCAACGAGTCGCTGAAGCACTTCGACTCTTCCTGCTTCAACGGCGAGTACATCACCGGCCTCGACCGCCACTACCTCGAGCAGATCGAGATGCTGCGCTCGGACGACGCCAAGGCCGCGCGCCGCAGCGCGTGATGTGGCAGGGTCTTTCGCCCTCTCTTCGCCAGAGAGAGAGGGTCGAGGGGTCAATCCTGTGACGAGCCCCATGACCGATCTCCACGCCGCTGCCAAGGCATGCCTGGACGCCAGCGATCCGGCCGAGAAGCTGCGGCTCACTCACGCCGCCTGGGACGCGGTGCAGGCGGGCCTGCTGCGCCCCGATCCTGCCGCCGCGCCGCCCGAGCCCATCGGCGCGCCGGGTCGGCCTGCACGGCCGCAACTGGTCAGCGCCCGCCAGGTACCGCAGCGCGGCCTCGGCAGCGCCGAAGGTCGCGCCGCGCTGGTGCATGCCGTGGCGCACATCGAGTTCAACGCGATCAACCTCGCCTGGGACGCGGTCTACCGCTTCCGCGGCATGCCCGACAATTACTACCGCGATTGGGTCGGTTGCGCGCACGACGAGGCGCGCCACTTCGGCCTGCTGTCCGCGCGGCTGGCCGAACTCGGTCACGCCTATGGCGACCTCGACGCGCACAACGGCCTGTGGGAGATGGCCGAGAAGACCGCGCACTCCGACACCGCGCGCATGGCGCTGGTGCCGCGCGTACTGGAGGCGCGCGGACTTGACGTGACGCCCGGCATGATCGATCGCCTGCGCCACGCCGGCGACGAGCGCACCGTCGCCGTGCTGGAAGTGATCCTGCGCGAGGAGGTGGCCCACGTCGCCGCCGGCACGCGCTGGTACCGCTGGTGCTGCGAGCGCGACGGCGTCGATCCCATCGAACACTTCTTCGACCTGCTGCGCGACTATATGGGCGTGGCGCTGCGCGGCCCCTTCAACCGGCCTGCACGGCTGGAGGCCGGCTTCGTCGAGGCCGAGCTGGACCGGTTGGCGGGGCTGGCCGGCGCGGATCCGGGCCGATGATCCGCATGCCGAATGCTCACCTTGCTGAATGTTCACGGTGCGTTGGTTTGACAGGCACATCCCTGCCCGCAAGGATGGTCATGCGTCGCACCGGCGACGCTCTCTCCGCGACGGCCTTGGCCGCTTCGTCGTCGGCATCGTTCGGCGCTTCGGCCTGACGCAATCCCCCTTGACTGCCACGCTTGCCGTCGCGCTCCCATTCCGACGAGGAGGAGACGACATGAAACAGGCCAAGCATTTCATTCTTCCGGCCATGCTGATGGTTTTTGGCAGCGCGCACGCGCAGAGGGTTCCGTCGCGGCAAGCTACGCAGCCGCAGCAGGAGCCACAACCCGCGCAGCAGGCACCGCAGCCCCCGCAACAACAGGCACCGACGCTGGTCCAGTCCGCACAGGCGGCCAGTTGCAGCGGCGTCGCCAACAAGGCGATCACCGCAATGAAAGAGGGTGATTTCGATGGTGCGACGCAGGCGTTCGATCCCAAGCTCAAGCCGGCCACCGACAAGCTGCAGCAGGCCTGGGGATCGCTGACCAAGCAGTACGGCAACGCCAAGTCCGTCGGCAGCGTGGACAAGGGCCAGATGATGGAAGGTGACGTGGTCGTGCTGCTCCCCATGCAGTTCGACAAGGGCCAGGTGGGCGCCCAAGCCGCCTGCAGCCCGGGCGGGCAGCTGGTGCTGCTGCGCTTCGGCCGGATGCCGGATGCGACGGACTCGAAGTCCTGAGCACGATCTGCGCGAAGTGCCCGGAGACGAGAAAGCCGCCAGGGATGGCGGCTTTTTCCGTTTGACGTAATCACGCCGCATCCGCCCAGCCATGCATGGGCGATGCGCATCAACCGCGGGTGCACGGCGCTACCGGTGCGCCGGATATTCCAATTCGGACTATTTCCCCTCAAGATGAAGGGCAAGATGCCGCTATATGGGGCCACGGTCGACCGGGGTATTCGGAACGGTCCCGGCAATGCCGCCGAGGTGGAAGCCGATGAGGTCGAGTACGCAGGAAGCAATGCCCTTCGCCCCACCAAGCCACCGGTGGCCAACGCATGACGCATACCTTGGAGCGAAACGATATCGACCCACCGAGAGCGAGCCCGTCGCCATGGCCCCACCTCGTCCGGTCAGCAGGCGGCCCGCCGGGTCGCGCCGGGCACCTGGTCTCGCGATGCGGGCGCCTGGCACCTCCCGCCTTGTGCTGCCTGGGCATGCTGCCGGCCAAGCCCGCACCAAGACTGTCCGATCATGTTGCCCGCGGGGGGATTGCATTCCCGCTAGGCGGGCTCGCCGTTAAGCACAACCACCGGATTTCCCAGCTTCATATGACAGCGCACTCAGTTCCACGAACTGGCAAGAAATGCACCGCCTTCGACGCCGCATCATCGGCCCGCCCCAAGGATCGACTGGCAGACATCGAGACCCTCATTACCAGGCACCGCCATGCGATCTGCGGCCTGCTCTCGGCCGCGCTGGGCGTCGTCTCCATTGCAGAGCCGATCACGGTTCACATCCGGCAAAACGAAGCCTGGCTGGCTGCGGCCATCGGCCTTGCCCTGGCGTGCTTCGCCAATGCCGCCCTCACCCTCGGGCGCAACGCGCGCCTGGCGACCCACCTGCTGGTGGCCATGGTGGCGGGATTCGTGGTGCTGCAGGTGGACATGCGCACGGGCATGGCCTGGGCCTTCATCGTGCCGCCGCTGATCCTTTTCATGCACCCGCCCCGACGCGGCTTTGCCTACGTGCTCGGCGTCGCCGGCGTGCTGCTGATCGCGTGCTTCTCGCTGCACGATACGCGCGACCTGAATCGCACCGACAACCTCGACTTCATCTGCAGCTTCGCGGTGGTGACCACGGTATCCACGCTGTTCTCCCGCGATCTGCTGGCGACCACCGCGGCCGTCACTGCCATTGCTTTTCGGGATCCGCTGACCGGGCTTTTGCAACGCGACATTTTCGAGTCGCTGGCGAAGGCGCAGATGAAGCGCGCCGCGTTTGGCGAAACCGATCTTTGCGTGGCTATGGTTGATATCGATAACATGAAGCGGATCAACGACGAGTGGGGCCACGGGGCAGGGGACTTCGCGATCCAGCACGTTTCGCGCGCGCTTACCTCTGCACTGCGCGAGGCGGACCTGTGCGCGCGGATCGGCGGGGACGAGTTCATGGTGCTGTTCAATGGTGCCGACGCCGAGCAGGCCCGCCACATCGTGGAGCGGGTGTTGCGCTGCGTGACCGCGACCGATGCCAGTGCCCCGTGGCATTCCGAGCATCGCCTGACCGTGTCGGCGGGCATCGCCCAGCTCCGAGGAGACGAGAAATTCACCGATCTCTACCTGCTGGCCGACCAGGCGCTCATCCAGGCCAAGCGCAAGGGCCGCAACCTCGTGGCTGGTTCGAACTGAAGAGCGCCCCATCATGGCCAAAGCGACGTCGCCACGCCGATCCAGTCCCTCGCCTTTCTCGGCGATCGTCCAATGGCTGTCAGGCGTGCGCAACATCGGCCGAAGCCTCAGGGACCGCGTGCTCATCCTCACTGTGCTCGCCGCGCTTCCGGGGCTGCTGGTGGCGGTGGCGGACGGGCTTAATCTCAGCCGGGTGCAGGAGTCCAACGCCCGGCAGGCGCTCTATCAGACACTCAGCCACAGCAAGAGCGACTACGCCGACGCGGTGGACGACCTGCTGTTCGACACCGATCTGCTGGTGCGAAGCAGCGCCGAGGGCGGCAGCCGGTGCCCGTCCATGCTGTCGACGCTGGCCAAGATGCATCCGGACTACGCGATCATCGCCATCGTGTCGCCCGCTGGCGAGGCCATCTGCTCGGCCCGCCAGGGCGCTGCCGCGGCCGCCTGGCTCGATGCCATGCATGCGGCGATCGGCCGGTTGACCCATGGCCGGAGCGACGCACAGAGCACCCTGGTGGCGGCATATCACGGCTACCCGATGATGCTCGTGTCGGCCCGGCGGACCGTTGGTACCGCGGCGTCCGGCTCGATCGCGGTGATCGCCACGCCCTATTCGCCGCTCGAGCGCCTCGGCCCTTCCCGCGACGGCGCGCGGATCAGTATCGACCTGCACGATCCCGCCGGGCATCTGATCCATGTCAGGAGCAAGGACCTCGGCTACGGCATTGCGCCGCCGGCAGCCAATGACGTTCCGTCGCAAGCCGGCGACTTGTTGCTGCAAAGCGACGAACAGAGCATCAAGGCCACGCTTCGGCTGATCCACCACGGGCTGCCCAGCGTGCTTCGCATCGAGCTGCCCAAGTCCATCGTCTACTCCGATGCCTACGTGTCGCGGCAGCACAACACGGTATGGCTGGCCTGCGCCCTGGTGCTGCTGCTCACGGTGGGCGCCACCTTCGGACGGCAGATGATCGCCGTGCCCGCCGGCGCGATCATGCGCACCATCACCCGCCTTTCCAGCGGTGACCTTGCCGCGCGCACCGGCCTGCGCACCAAGCGCGACGAGCTCACCCAGGTCGCCTTCGCACTGGACAAGATGGCCGAGACGCTGGAGCAGGAGTACGCCCGCCGCACGCGGTCGCTGGACCTGCTCCGGCAGACCAACCGTCTGCACGAATTGCTCGGCGTGATCGGCGACGCGGCCGGTGCGCGCGATGATGATGGTGCGTTCTTGGGGGAGGTCTGCCGTCTTGCGGTGGATGTCGGGGGCGTGCGCGCCGCCGGTATCTTTGAGCCGAAGGAACCGGGCGACTGTCCTCCCCTCACGCTCGCCTCCAGCGTCACGCCGCCTGATGCTGCGGGCCAGCAGAGCCAACTGCAGCGCGCTGCCGACCGGGCCGCCCACTCCTGGCACATTGAAACGGTGCTTGCGGCCGACGACGGTGGCACGGGGGCGACGGTGGCGATCCCGCTGGGCCACACCTACGACGGCCACAAGCGCATCATCGCTTTCGCGTTCGACGACGCCCGGCTGCTCGAAGAATCGACCTACCGGTTGCTGGGCCAGATCGCACAGGACGTCCAGCTGGGCGCGCGCATCATCCAGACCGAATCGGCCTTGCAACATGCGCGCAGCCATGACGCGAGCACCGGCCTGCCCAATGAAGCCCACTTCTACGACAGGGTCCGCCGCGCCCTGCACGACCCCGAGCGCAAAGACTCCATCGTGGGCGTCTGCCTGTTGGATATTGGCAGTGACAGCGCTTTGCCTGGCAGTAGCCTGATCTCCGCCAAGGCCCATGCCATCCAACTGGCCCAGCGCATTGCATCGCGGTTCGGCGAGGCGATCGAGATGGCGCTCCTGCCCGGCCCGTCACTGGGGATCCTCGTCGCTCCCGGCCTGGACCACGCCTCCACGCGGGACTGGCTCGATGCGGTGGCCGATGCCGCGGCGGTGGACCCGGGGGCTGCCGATGCCGGTCCGCCGATGCGCCTGGGGGTCGCGTTCTGGCCGGAAGGCGGCGACACGCCGCAGTCACTGCTGGAGTCGGCGCAGATCGCGCTGCGTGCGACCACGATCGCTGAGGGCGCTGTCAGCTACTACAGCAAGCAGCTGGGAGACGTGGCGCGCGAGCTCCGGGAGATCGAGCGGGCGATGCCGGCCGCGCTCGCCGATGGTGCGATGGAGCTGCACTATCAACCGATCGTCGACCTGGCGACGTCACAGGTCGCTGGCTTCGAGGCGCTGCTGCGTTGGAACGATGCGCTGCGCGGTCCCATCGCGCCGTCGAAGTTCATCCCCATCGCCGAGCGCTGCGGACTTATCTCCGCGATCGGCAAGAAGGTGCTGCGCGATGCATGTACACAGGCCACGCGTTGGGCCGGCGCGGCGAGCGCCGGCCTGTTCATCACCGTGAATGTCTCGCCGCTCCAGCTGACCGACCGGGACTTCGTCAGGAGCGTGCAGGATACCTGCGGCCATGCCATGGCCGGCGCCCAGTCGATCAAGATTGCCTTCGAAGTCACCGAGAACGACCTGATCGCCGACATCGCCCATGGCGCCCGGGTTCTGCAGGAGCTGAAAGAGGCCGGATTCGACATCCTCATCGACGACTTCGGCAGCGGCTACTCCTCGCTCAGCTACCTGCATCGCCTGCCCATCGATGCGCTGAAGATCGACAAGGCGATCACCCGCGACCTGTTCGTCAGCGACCGCGCGCGTGCCGTGTGCAGCGGGATCGTGGCGATTGCGAAGAACCTGCAGGTTCGCACCATCATTGAGGGCATCGAAACCGCGGAGCAGCTTGCACTGGCCAAGGCGCTGGGATGTGACCTGGCGCAGGGGTTCCTGTTCGGCAAGGCTTCCGATCCGGTATCGGCCTGGGCACGGGTGGGCAAGCCCCTGGCTTGAGCCAGTCGGCAGCGGAGGCGTGGCCTGTCTTGCCGAAAGATCGGCTGCCGCGTCGCGCCACGTCCCGAGGCCGCGTGCATTGGCGCCGGCGCTGTGGTGGCTGGCGAAAGCCTTGGTGGCCGAATGATTTTGCGAGGAGGTTCCGGATATCGAAAGGCGATCCATGTCACCGGATTGCCTGGATCTCACGTGCCTCT
>JAJZGE010000036.1 GCA_021798675.1 Pseudomonadota bacterium
CGCCCGGTGCGGACGGTGCAGGCCTGGCGCTGGCGATGGCCGCGGGTGCGGCCACGCGCGACCTGGAGTTCGTGCAGTTCCATCCGACCGCGCTCGCCGTGGACGGCCACTGCCTGCCGCTGCTCACCGAGGCGTTGCGCGGTGCCGGCGCCCGTCTGGTCGATCGCGCAGGCGTGCCCTTGATGCAGGGCCTGCATCCGCTCGGCGACCTTGCCCCGCGCGACGTGGTGGCGCGGCGCGTGTGGCAGGCGCGGCAGCAGCCCGCCGGCGGGGCCTGGCTGGATGCCCGATCCATCGAGGGCGACTGGCATGCCCGCTTTCCTACCGTGCTGGCGACCTGTCTGGCCCATGGACTGGATCCACGGCGCGAACCGCTGCCGATCACCCCAGCAGCGCACTTCCACATGGGCGGCGTGGCCACCGATCTCGACGGGCGCAGCTCGCTGCCCGGCCTGTATGCGGTGGGTGAATCGGCCTGCAATGGCGTGCACGGCGCGAACCGCTTGGCCAGCAATTCGCTGCTGGAGGCGGTGGCCGGCGGACGCCGGCTCGGTGCGGTGCTGGCGGCCGGAATCGCCGCGTCCACACCGGGTGCCTATCGTTGGGTCGAACGCGGCGCATCCCTGCCGCCGGAAAACCTGCTCGCCCTGCGCGAACTGCTGTGGCACGCAGCGGGGCCGGTGCGCGAAGACATGGCGTTGCGCATGGCATGGCGCCGCTGCGCGGCTGCCGCCGGAGCCGGTTGGCAAATGCGCCTGGCCAGGGCGCTGCTGCAGGCGATGCGGCTGCGCTGCGACAGCCTCGGCGCGCACTGGCGCGGGGATCCCGGCTGCGCAGCGCAGGCCGGGTCCTGAGCGGCGGTTTCGTCAGGCGGGCGTTGCGCTGACGTGCGTCAAGGAGACTTGCTGCTGTGCCGGGCAGACTGCAGGCTTCCTGATCAGTGAGTTGCCCATGAACCGGCCTTCCTCCTTCGACTTCCAAGCCTTGCTCGCCTGCAGCCGCGGCGAACTGTTCGGCGAGGGCAACGCGCGGCTGCCTGCGCCGCCGATGCTGATGTTCGACCGCATTACCCGGATCGCTGAGGATGGCGGCGCCTACGGCAAGGGCGTGATCCACGCCGAGCTCGACATCAACCCGCAGCTGTGGTTCTTCGATTGCCACTTCCAGGGCGATCCGGTGATGCCGGGGTGCCTCGGCCTGGATGCGATGTGGCAGCTCTCCGGCTTCTTCCTGCCGTGGCTGGGCGAGCCAGGCCGCGGGCGCGCGCTGGGCGTGGGCCAGGTGAAGTTCACCGGCCAGGTGCTGCCGGGCGCGAAGCGGGTGCGCTACGAAATCGACATACGCCGTGTGATGCGCGGCAGGCTCGCGCTGGTGATCGCCGACGGCAGGACCCTCGTGGACGACCGCCCGATCTACACCGCCAGCGACATGCGCGTGGGCCTGTTCCAGTCCACGGAGGGCTTCTGACATGCGCCGCGTGGTGGTGACCGGCATGGGCATCGTGTCCTGCCTGGGCGACATGGCGGATACGGTATCGCACGCGTTGCAGGAACTGAAAAGCGGCATCCGCGCGATTCCGGACTACGCCGCGCGCGGCCTGCGCAGCCAGGTGGGGGGCATGCCGCAGGTGGACCTGGACACCGCGATCGACCGCAAGCTGCGCCGCTTCATGGGGGACGCCGCGGCCTACGCCTACCTCGCGATGCGCTCGGCCATCGCCGACGCCGGCCTTGGCGGGGACACGGTGAGCCATCCGCGCACCGGCGTGGTGGCCGGCTCCGGCGGCGGCTCGGCGCAGTGGCAGATCGAGACGGCCGACCTGTTGCGCGGCAGGGGTGTGCGCAAGGTGGGGCCGTTCATGGTGCCGCGCACGATGTGCTCGACGGTGTCGGCTACGCTGGCCACCGCGTTCGGCATCCTCGGGCTCAGTTATTCGATCTCCGCGGCCTGCGCCACCTCGGCGCACTGCATCGGCGCGGCAGCCGACCTGATCCGGCACGGTGCGCAGGACGTGGTGTTTGCCGGAGGCGGCGAGGAAGTGCACTGGGGCATGACCGCGCAGTTCGACGCGATGGGGGCGCTGTCCAGCGGTCGCAACGATGCGCCGGCGACAGCCTCGCGGCCCTACGACGCCGGCCGCGACGGCTTCGTCATCGCCGGCGGCGGTGGCATGCTGGTGCTGGAGGATTACGAGCATGCGAAGGCGCGCGGTGCGCGCATCCATGCGGAACTGGTCGGCTACGGCGTTACCTCCGACGGCGCCGACATGGTGGCGCCCTCCGGCGAAGGCGCGGCGCGCTGCATGCGGATGGCGCTGGCGAACGTCGAGCATCCGGTCGACTACCTCAACACCCACGGCACCGCCACGCCGCTGGGCGACATCGTGGAGCTGGCGGCCGTGCGCGAAGTGTTCGGCGCGGCGGTGCCGCCGCTGTCCTCGACCAAGTCGCTGACCGGCCACTCGCTTGGTGCCGCCAGCGTGCACGAGGCGGTCTACAGCCTGTTGATGCTCGGCGGCAACTTCGTCGCTGGCTCGGCCAACATCGACGAACTCGATCCTGGCGCCGCGGGCTTCCCGATCCTGCGCGAGAGCCGTCCGGCGCGACTGTCGACGGTGATGTCGAACAGCTTCGGTTTCGGTGGGACCAACGCCAGCCTGGTGTTCGCCCGCGTATGAAAGCCGGTGCGAAGCCGTACCTCGTCGCGCGCAGCCACGATGGGGTGCCGTCGGATGTGCCTGCCGCACGGTGGCCGTCCCGGTGGCCCGACACCGCGGCGGCGGAGGCCATGGCGGTCGACGCAGCGGCGGAAGCAGGTCTTTCCAGCCTGGAACTGTTGCTTGGCAGCGAACTGGGCCGGCTCGATGCACACACCTCGGCCCACTGCGCGCGCGTCGCCCGGCTGGCCCTGGCGTTGGCCACGGATCTCGGCTTGGCCGGCGAACAGCTGGAGATCCTGTACCTCGCGGCCCGGGTGCACGACGTGGGGAAAGTCGGCATTCCCGACGCGATCCTGCACAAGTCGCAAGCGCTGAGCGGCGTCGAGTGGGAAGTCATGAAAAGCCACAGCCTCCGTGGCGAACACATCGTGCGCACGGGACTGCGTGTTCCCTTCGGCGAGCAGATCGCCCTGGTGGTGCGCCACCACCACGAGCACTACGACGGCGACGGGTATCCGGACGGCTTGCGCGGGCACGCGATCCCGTTGGCTTCGCGGATACTCGCGGTGGTCGACAACTACGATGCGATACGTGTGGCCCGCGATTACCATCCGCCGCGGTCGCATCGATCCACGCTGGCCATCCTGGCCAGCGAGCGGGGCACCAAGCACGATCCGTTGATCCTCGATGCGCTGCTGTCGCACGACAGGCATTGGTTCGAGCAGCAGGCGGCGCTCGACTAGCGGAAGGCGCTCAACCGTTTCCCGTCGTGCGCATCCCCGGCTCGCCGTGCCAATAGCCGCTGCGCGCGGCGATGCGCGGCGGCGGTTGCGGTGAGCGGCGCGCGAGATGGTAGTGGGCGACGACCTCGGCCATGCCCTCGGCCTGTGGATACAAGCGCAGCACGTCCACGCCCAGTGCGCGCAGCTGCAGCAGTTCCGGACCGAGGTCGGTCACCTCGTCGCCCTGGACCTGGATGCCGTTGACGCGCAGGAAGGGCCGGCCGTCGCGGGTGGCCAGCGGCAGCCCGTCGGGATAGTCGATGCAGCGGAAGCCGCACTGGTCCTTGGGTACGTCCAGCGCGCGCGCGGTGAAGCAGCGCGCGGAGTACGACAGCGGCAGGCGGCCGTAGGCGATCACTTCCAGCTCCGGCATCGAGAGGCCTGCCGCCAGCACCGCGTCGCGCAGCTCGCGGATCAGCCCATGGCCCTGTTCCACGCCCGGCACCCAGCGCACCAGGCCGTCGTCCATCAGCAGCCTCAATGCCACGTGGTTGTAGACGTTGAGGGTGGGGCCGGCGACGAAGGGCACGCCGCGCTCGCGGGACAGCTGCACGGCGGAGAGGTCGTTGGCCTCGATCCAGCCCTGGCCCTCCGCGATGAGGCGCTTCAGCACGCCCAGCTCGGATTCGGCCTCGATCAGCGCGAGCGAGGAGAGCACCACCTGCTTGCCGCTCGCAGCCAGTTCCGCAGCCAGCGCGATCCAGTCGTTGGTGGACAGCTCGCGACGCTTGCTGCACACCGTTTCGCCGAGGTAAACGATGTCGACCGGCCAGTCCGCCGCCTCGCGATAGAAGGCGAGGGTGCGTTCGCGCGGCCAGAAATACTGCAGCGGGCCAAGGCTGAGCTTCATCGTGTCGTACCTGTCTAGTGCCAGTGGCGGTGGTAGGGGCCAAGCGTGGTCTGGTGGCCTTCGGCATGCCGGGTCAACGTGGCCTGCCAGGCCGGCTGGGCCGACCAGGCGGCGGGCACGGCGCGGTAGCGATCCAGCGCGTCGCGCCAGGTGCGGGTCACCGAGGCGACATAAGCCACGCCGCGCTGGCGGCCTTCGATCTTCAATGCCGCCACGCCGGCCTGGGCGAGCCGCGGCAGCAGCTCCAGCGTGTTGAGGCTGGTGGGTTCCTCCAGCGCATGGAAGGTTTCGCCGCGCACCTCGAAGCGGCCCTTGCAGACCGTGGGGTAGCCGGCCGGCTCGGCCGGTTCGAAGCGGTCGATCAGCACCTCGTTGAGGTGCACGCTGCGGCGGCCGCCCGCGTGTTCTTCCCAGCGCACGAACTTCGCCGGCGAGCACACGCCGTGGCGGTTCGGCGAGGCGCCGGTGACATAGCTGGAGAGCTGGCAGCGGCCCTCGACCATGATGCACAGGCTGCCGAAGGCGAACACCTCCAGCGGCACCGGACTGGTCTCGCACAGGCGCTCCACCTGCTGCACCGAGAGCACGCGCGGCAGCACCGCGCGGCTGATGCCGAAGCGTTCGTGCATGTAGCGCAGCGCCGGCGCGGTGGTGGCCGAACCCTGCACGCTGAGATGCCGCGCCAGCGCGGGATGCGTGCGTGCGGCGTAGTCCAGCACCGCCAGCTCGGCGGCGATGATCGCGTCGCAGCCCAGCGCCGCGGCCTTGTCCACCGCGGCCAGCCATGGCGCCAGGCGCGCGCTGTCCGGGTAAGTGTTCAGCGCGAGGTAGACCTTGCGGCCGCGCGCATGCGCATAGGCGATGCCCTGCGCCAGTTCCGCATCGGAAAAGTTGAGGCCGGGAAAAGCCCGCGCATTGGTCTCGTTGCGCAGGCCGGCGTAGACCGCGTCGGCGCCGGCGTCTATCGCCGCCTGCAGGGCCGGCAGGTTGCCGGCGGGACAGACCAGTTGCATGGGCGGCGCTCCGAACAGGGAAAGCCGCATGGTGGGTGCGGAAGGCCGTCGCTGCGTTGACCGCGATCAGTTGACGGTTGATTCGTGGATAGTGGCGACGGCCCGGCAGCGACCTGGCGTGGCCCTGATCCGGGTCAAGCGTTCCGTTGTCTTGCCGGCGCACCATTGCCGTCAACGACACGGGCGACGTACATGACTGACTACATCCAGGCGTGGCAATGCATCGGCTGCGGCAAGATCGAGGCGCCGCAGACCTGCATCGGCGTGTGCAGGGACCGCAAGGTATTCATGGTCGGCAAGGAGGAGCACGAGTGCGCGCTGGTCGCGAACCAGGCGCTGCAGGCACGACTGGAACGTGCGCATGCGATGCTGCTGCGCTTCGGCCAGGCCGAGCCCAAGCCGGGGCAGTGGGAGGGCTCATGGCGTGCGCTGCAGGCACAGCTGCGCGAAGTGCTGGCGATGCTGGCGACGGCGGATGCCGGAACGCCAACGGCCTGAGCCACCACGGCGCGGTTCAGGCCGGCGGTGGAATCGCCAGCGCCTCGTCATCGGCCAGAAGGCGGCGATGGATCGCGTCGAGATGTTCCAGCAGCTCGGTGCGGGCCGCCTCGGCGTAGGGGTTCTCGCGCTGGATCGCGGCGAACAGGTGGCCGGCGTCGCCGCGCACCGCGGCGAGCATGTTGGCGAGGCCGAGGAAGGAGGGCGGCGCCATCGAGAGGTCGTCGCCCACGCCCATTTCCACCAGCGCACGGGCGATGAAGAAGGCCAGCGCGTGGGTCTTCGCCATGGCGCGGTCGTGGCTGGCGGGATCCTGCGCGATCACCGTGCAGCCCAGCGACTCGAACAACGCCCGCGTGCGTTCGGCGGCCTGCGGGTGGCGCGCGCTGGCGCACAGTACCGTGCGCAGCGGTTCGCCGCGGGCGAGGCTGAGCGGGCCGAACAGCGGGTGGGTGCCGGCGTGCGGAATCGCGTCGCCGAGGTGCGCGTCCAGCAACGCGCAGGGATGCTCCTTCACGCTGCCCACGTCGATCACGGTGTGTCGCGCGTCGAGCAGGGGGCGCAGTTCGCGCAGCGCCGCTTCCAGCCGTGGCACCGGCATCGCCAGCACCACCCACTCGGCGCCGGCGAGCGCGTCGGCAGGCGTGGCGCACGCTGTCGCGGCGGGAACCTCGGCATGCGGGTCGTGGATGCGCACGGTGTGGCCGGCACGTTGCAGCAGCTCGGCGAGGGCGCATCCGAAGCGGCCGTGGCCGAACAGGGCGAAGATCATCGTGGACTCGGAGGGTCGGGCAGGGGCACTGCCGCCGATTCTCGCAGCGAACGCCACAAGGCATCCATCCGTGCCTCTACCGCGTTGTCCGGCGCGATCGGCATGCCCCAGGTGCGGCTGGTTTCGCCCGGCCACTTGTTGGTGGCGTCGATGCCGAGCTTGGAGCCCAGCCCCGCCACCGGACTGGCGAAGTCGAGGTAGTCGATCGGCGTGTTCTCCACCAGCATGGTGTCGCGCGCGGGGTCGACGCGGGTGGCGATGGCCCAGATCACCTGCTTCCAATCGCGCGCGTCGATGTCGGCGTCCACCACGATCACGAACTTGGTGTAGGTGAACTGGCGCAGGTAGGACCACACGCCCATCATCATGCGACGCGCGTGGCCGGCGTACTGCTTGTGGATCGCCACCACGGCGACGCGGTAGGAACAGGCCTCGGGCGGCAGGTGGAAGTCGGCGATCTCGGGAAACACCTTCTGCAGGATCGGCACGAACACCTCGTTGAGCGCCATCGCCAGTACCGAGGGCTCGTCGTACGGCGCACGGCCCATATAGCTGCCCTGGTAGATCGCGTTGCTGCGCAGGTGCATGCGCTCGACGGTGAGTACGGGAAAGCGGTCCTGCGCATTGTAGTAGCCGGTATGGTCGCCGAACGGGCCCTCCAGCGCGGTATCGCCGGGATGGATGAAGCCCTCCAGCAGGATTTCCGCTCCGGCCGGCGTATCCAGCTTGGTGAGCTCGCTGCGCCACAGGCGCGTGCGTTCGCCGCGCAGGAGTCCGGCGAATTCGTATTCGGACAGCGTGTCGGGCACCGGCGCCACCGCGGCAAGCAGGGTGGCCGGGTCGGCGCCGATCGCCACCAGCACGGGAAATGGTTCCGCCGGACGATCGGCGCACCAGTCGGCGTAGTCCAGCGCGCCGCCGCGATGCGGCAGCCAGCGCATGATGACCCGGTTGGAACCGATCACCTGCTGGCGATAGATCGCCACGTTCTGCCGGCGCTTGCGGCTGCCGCGGGTGATGACCAGGCCCAGCGTGATCAGGCGACCGACGTCGCCGGGCCAGCAATGCTGGATCGGTAGCCGGGCGAGGTCGACCTCGCCGCCCTCGACGGTGTCGTGCAGGAACGCGGCATCCTCTACGCGGCGCGGCGCCACGTGGGCCAGCTGAGCCAGTTCCGGCCAGGTGGCCAGTGCCTGGCGCAGGTTCGCTGGCCAGCGTGGCTCCTTGATCGCGGCCAGCAGCTGACCCAGTTCGCGCAGGCTGGCCAGCGGCCGTCCTGCCAGCGCCAGCTCGATGCGGCGGCGATGGCCGAACAGGTTGCCGAGGAAGGCGTGGCTCGAACCGGTCGGATGCTCCATCAGCAGGGCGGGACCGCCCTCTCGCAGCGCACGATGGCTAAGCGCGGTGGTTTCGAGATGGGGATCGACCGGTGCCTGCACGCGCAGCAGCTGCTGCTGGCGTTCGAGCCGGTCGAGGAAGCTGCGTAGGTCGTGGTAGCTCATGCGGCAAGCCTCGCTGCCCGCGGGCCCGTCCGCCTTGACGCCGGTCAGGCCGGCGCACGCATGTTCAGTCCGGCAATGGTTGCCAGCGGCCGCTGGCGAGGCAACGCTGCAGCGCCTCGCGTGCCGGGGCCAGGTCGATGCGGTGCTCGGCCAGCCATCCCGGGTCGAACAAGGTCTCCGCGTAGCGCACGCCCGGATCGCACAGCAGGCTGACGATGCTGCCGCGCTCCCCGCGTGCGTGCATGGCGGCGGCCAGTTGCAGGCAGGCCACCAGGTTGGTGCCGGAGGAGCCACCGTAGCGGCGGCCGAGCAGGTCTTCGAGCAGCCACGCGGCGGCGATCGAGGCGCTGTCGGGCACCTCGATCACCCGGTCGACCACGTCGAAAAGGAAACCCGGCTCCACGCGCGGCCGGCCGATGCCCTCGATCAGGGTGGGCCGGCATGCCGGGACATCGCGGTCGCGCGTGCGCCAGCCTTCGGCGAAGCCGCAGCCGGTGGGTTCGGCCACGCACAGGCGGGTATCCAGGCGGCGGTAGCGCAGGTTGCGGCCGATGGTGGCCGAAGTGCCGCCGGTGCCGGCGCCGCAGACGATCCAGGCTGGCACCGGCTGGGGCTCGCGCGCCATCTGCTGCAGGATCGACTCGGCGATGTTGTTGTTGCCGCGCCAGTCGGTGGCGCGCTCGGCAAGGCCGAACTGGTCGAGGTGGCAGGCGCCCTGCGCGGCGTGTTCGGCGGCGCGTGCGTGCACCTGGGCCGGATCGTCCACCAGGTCGCAGCGGCCGCCCAGCGCCTGCACGTCACGGATCTTGCGCGGGGCGGTGCAGGCCGGCATCACCGCGGTGAAGGACAGGCCGAGCAGGCGCGCGAACCAGGCTTCGGAGATCGCGGTGCTGCCCGAGGAGGCGTCGACCACGGCCTGGCCTTCGCGTAGGCGGCCGTTGCACAGCGCGTAGAGGTAGAGCGAGCGGGCAAGCCGGTGCTTCAGGCTGCCGCTGGGGTGCGCCGATTCGTCCTTGAAGTAGAAGTCGATGCCGTCGAAGCCCGGGAAGTTCAGCTTGAGCAGATGGGTATCGGCCGAGCGCGCGGCTTCCTGCGCAAGCGCGTCCAAAGCGCCGTGCAGCCAGCGGCGGGTGCCGTCGCGTAGCGGGGAGATCGCCTTCAAGAAAGCCTGTCCTGATGCCCGGGGATGATGGATGGATTCTGTGCGGCCGCTGCCACTGCGACCCTGACTCGCATCAATTCCGGTGCAGCTGAGCGCAAGTCCGCACGGGGCCGGCCTGCCGGCGCACGCTCCAGCCGCAGTGGTGGGGGCCGAGGACTAGAGTGCGTCGCCGGGGACGGCGGGGGACTCGCCGGTGGGCTGAACGGTCACGCGCAGTGTCAGCAGCGATGCGCCCAGCAGTGCGGCACCGGCCAGCGAAATGACATGTTCCGGATTGCCGCCGAGCCAGTGTTCGTAAAACAGCGGCACGGTGACGATCTGAAGCAACATCGGCAGCACGATGAAGACATTGAAGAGGCCCATGTAGACG
>JAJZGE010000037.1 GCA_021798675.1 Pseudomonadota bacterium
GGTCGTGCACCGCCTCGGTTTCGTCGCGCAGCCAGGCCGCGGTGATGCGCGCGCGCGCGGGGCTGCCGTCGGCGGGAAGTTCGGGACTGAGAATGGGCTGGGTCACGGGCTTGTCGGAGAATCCGCAGGCAGCGGAGGGAGCGCGCGATTGTACGCTGCGGCGTGCCGGTTGGGCGCTGCCGTGGCCGCGCGGACAGCGGCGGCATGCCGCACCCGCAGGGTCCTGATCGTGATCAGGACCCTGCGACATTCTTGCCCACCGGCGCGCCGGGGCCTATTATTCCGCTGTTCCTGGCACGCCGGATCCTCATGATCGTGCTTCGACCAGCTGGCGCCGGCTCGCCGCGCGTGACGATGTGGCTCAGGCCCAACCGCACGCTGAGCCGACGCGGACTGCGTCGACTGATCGGGGTGCTGGCGGTGCTGACGCTGACAATGGCTGGACTGGGTGCGTGGCAGGGCAACGTGTTTGCGCCCCTGTTCGCCCTGATCGAATCCGTCGCCGTGGCCGCTGCCCTGAGCGCGGCGTGGCGAGCCGGCGATCGCAGTGAGCGCATCACCCTCGACGCATGGTCGCTGGAGGTGCACAGCCTGCCGGGTCAGCGCTGCCTGCGTTTCCAGTCGTACTGGGTGCGCGTGCTGCTGGAGCGGGGCGAGGGGCATAATCGGCTGCTGCTGTCCTCGCACGGCCGCCAGTGGGAAATCGGCGCTTTTCTGGCGGATCAGGAGCGCGTCGAGCTGTCGGGAAAACTCGTGGCGCTGCTGGCGGACTGCCAGCGCCAGCTGCGCAAATAGGTTCAACAAAGGTGCAAGACATGACATCTGGCGGCATCAGGCGATCATTCGCGGCATGGGCGGCTTTGGCTCTTGCGTCTTTCGGTGGCGCGGCGCATGCCGCCGAGCCGGGCCCCTGGCAGCTGAACATGACGCGCGGCGTGACCACGTGGTCGCAGGTCCCGTACGACCTCAACAACATCACGCTGGGCGTGTGCGTGGGCATCGGCATCCTGGTGTTCGGCGCCATGTTCATCGCGATGTTCCGCTTCCGCAAATCGCGCGGCGCGGTGGCGGAGAAGTGGTCGCACAACACCACGCTGGAGGTCGTCTGGACCACGATCCCGGTGATCATCCTGATTACGCTGGCGTACCTGGCCACCGGCGGGCTGACCTCGTGGGCCAACACCACCGGCTCGCAGATGACGGTCAAGATCACCGGCTACCAGTGGAAATGGCGCTACGACTACATCAGCTATCTGGGCAAGCCGATCAGCAACGTCGGCTTCATGTCCAAGCTCGACGCGCAGAGCAATGCCACGCGCCAGCTCGGTTCAGGCATGGACCCGTACGCCGTGAAGGTGGGCGACGAGAACACCTACCTGCGCAACGTCGACAAACCGCTGGTGGTGCCGGTCGATACCAAGATCCGCTTCGTGATCACCGGCGGTGACGTGATCCACTCGTGGTGGGTGCCGCAGTTCGGCTGGAAGGTCGACGCGATCCCCGGCATCGTCAACGCCGCCTGGACCGACATCAAGACGCCGGGCACTTACCGTGGCCAGTGCGGGCTGCTGTGCGGCCAGGATCATGGCTTCATGCCGATCGTGGTGGTGGCCAAGTCGAAGGCGGACTTCGCCAAGTGGCTGGCGGCGCAGGAGGCGCAGGCCGGGGCTCCCGCTGCGGCCCCGGCCGCGCAGACCGCCGAACTGCCCGCGCCGCCGGCTGCCGGCAAGCAGGGCTGATCCCGCGCTGCCCCCACCGTTTCGCATGCAGTCGCATTCCATTTCCAGGTTAGAGGTGCAAGGCCATGTCCCACGCAGCCACCCATGATCAGCATGACGATCACCACGGCGCGCCGAAGAATTTCTTCCAGCGCTGGTGCATGTCCACCAACCACAAGGATATCGGCACGCTGTACCTGATTTTTGCGCTGACGATGTTCTTCATCGGCGGCAGCTTCGCGATGGTGATCCGCGCGGAGCTGTTCAAGCCCGGCCTGCAGCTGGTGCAGCCGTACTTCTTCAACGAGATGACCACGCTGCACGCGCTGGTGATGATCTTCGGCGCGATCATGCCGGCCTTCGTCGGGCTGGGTAACTGGATGATTCCGCTGATGGTCGGCGCGCCAGACATGGCGCTGCCGCGCATGAACAACCTGTCGTTCTGGATCCTGCCGTTCGCCTTCATGCTGCTGCTGTCCACGTTGTTCATGCCCGGCGGCAGCGCCGCCGGCGGCTGGACGATGCTGCCGCCGCTGTCGCTGCAGAGCAGCTCGCTGGCCTATACGGTGTTCGCGATCCACCTGATGGGCATCAGTTCGATCATGGGTGCGATCAACATCATCGCCACCATTCTCAACATGCGCGCGCCGGGCATGGATCTGCTGAAGATGCCGGTGTTCGTGTGGAGCTGGCTGATCACCGCCTTCCTGCTGATCGCGGTGATGCCGGTGCTGGCCGGTGCGGTGACGATGCTGCTTACCGACAAGTATTTCGGCACCAACTTCTTCAACCCCGGCGGCGGCGGCGACCCGGTGCTGTATCAGCACATCTTCTGGTTCTTCGGCCACCCCGAGGTCTACATCATGATCCTGCCCGCGTTCGGGATCATCTCCGAGGTGATTCCCACTTTCTCGCGCAAGCCGATCTTCGGCTACAAGGCGATGGTGTTCGCGATCGCCTCGATCGCCTTCCTCTCGTTCATCGTCTGGGCGCACCACATGTTCACCGTGGGCCTGCCGCTGGGTGCCGACATCTTCTTCATGTATGCGACGATGCTGATCGCGGTGCCGACCGGCGTGAAGGTGTTCAACTGGGTCAGCACCATGTGGGGTGGCTCGATGACGTTCGAGACGCCGATGCTGTTCGCCATCGCATTCGTCATCCTGTTCACCATCGGCGGCTTCTCCGGCCTGATGCTGGCGATGGTGCCGGCCGACTTCCAGTACCACGACACCTACTTCGTGGTGGCGCATTTCCACTACGTGCTGGTCACCGGCGCGCTGTTCGCGATCATTTCGGCCACCTACTACTGGCTGCCGAAGTGGACTGGCCGCATGTACAGCGAGTTCTGGGGCAAGGTGCATTTCTGGAACAGCGTGATCTGGGTCAACGTGCTGTTCTTCCCGCAGCACTTCCTCGGCCTGGCTGGCATGCCGAGGCGCATCCCTGACTACAACGTGGCGTTCGCCAACTTCAACATGATCAGCTCGATCGGCGGCTTCCTGTTCGGCGCCTCGCAGCTGATCTTCCTCGGCGTGCTGATCCACTGCGCGTTCTTCTCGCGCAAGAAGGCCGCCGATCGGGTGTGGGAAGGCGCCAAGGGACTGGAATGGACGGTGCCATCGCCAGCGCCGTATCACACCTTCGACGTGCCGCCGGTCATCCATGAGGGCGACCTGGCCCACGGTCACCCGAACGACTGAAGCAGGCATCCATCGACATGACCACGCCCGTGACGCCGCTGCCGCCCGCCGACCCCCGCAAGGGTGTGCGACGCACCGTGACGATCCTGGCGGGCGTGGTGCTGGTGTTTTTCCTGCTGTCGTTCCTGCAGATCCTGCTGATGAAATAACCTGCATCGCAGGCGTTGCACGTTTTTCCAGCGACATGTTTTCCATGACCGGCCACAGGAGGTGACCGGCAAGCAGTTCCCCGGGCGTCACCACGGGGCAGAAGTCATCAAGAGCCATCCACGGGGTCTCAGCATGGGTCAGCAGCACGACGCTTATTTTGTTCCGACCAAGAGCTACTGGCCGTTCGTGGCCGCAGTGGTCATGTTCACCACCGTGTTCGGCGCGGCGCACTGGCTGAACGCCGAGCCGGGCGACGCCAGCTTCGGCAAGACCGTGCTGGGCATCGGTTTCGTCGGTGTGCTGGCGATGTTCTTCGGCTGGTTCCGTTCGGTGATCCGCGAGTCGCTGGCCGGCAGCTACAACAGCCAGGTGGACACATCGTTCCGCATGGGCATGATGTGGTTCATCTTCTCCGAGGTCATGTTCTTCGGCGCGTTCTTTGGCGCGCTGTTCTACATCCGCATGTTCTCGATACCGTGGCTGGGCGGCGAAGGCCGCGGCGTGCTCACCCACGAGTTCCTGTGGAACCACTACGCCGCCGCGTGGGGCGCCGATGGCGGCAACGGTCCGCAGCATATCGGCGGCGCGTTCCACACCGTGCCGGCCTGGGGCCTGCCGCTGCTGAACACGCTGATCCTGCTGAGCTCCAGCGTCACCGTGACGATCGCGCACCACGCGCTGCGCGCGGGCCATCGCGGCAAGATCCTGGTTTTCCTCGGCCTGACCGTGCTGCTTGGCGCGCTGTTCCTGAACTTCCAGGCGCACGAGTACATCGAGGCCTACCGCGAGCTGCACCTGACCCTGCACAGCGGCGTCTACGGCGCCACCTTCTTTATGCTGACCGGCTTCCACGGCCTGCACGTGACGCTGGGCACGATCATGCTGGCGGTGATCTGGTTCCGCGTGCTGAAGGGTCACTTCAACAAGGAGCACCACTTCGGCTTCGAGGCGGTGGCGTGGTACTGGCACTTCGTCGACGTGGTCTGGCTCGCGCTGTTCATGTTCGTCTACATTCTTTGAGCGTCGACACCCTGCTGCACAGCAAGAAGCCCGCCGATGGCGGGCTTCTTGCTGTGCAGGATCGAGGCGACGGGTGCGCGCAACGGGATGCTTCGCGGACGTATCGGGCGGCGCTCAGGCAGAGCGATTTGTTGCGGCTGCCCCGCAGTGGCCGGGCGGGCCGGGTACAATCACTGGCCGACGCCGTGCGGATGCACCCAGCCCATCTTGATGCCCAGCGCGACCATCGCGATCAGCAGCAGCGACAGGCCGATGCGGCGGGTCAAGGCCCAGACGGTGCGCTTGTCGTTGTCCTTGTCAGTCATCATGAAGTACAGCGCCTGGCCGAGGCTGAAGATCACCACCAGCAGCAGCCCCACCAGCGCATATGGGTAGACGGTTTCCACGTGACTGATCCGATCCATTTCGACGTGCCCAGTATAGCGATCGCCGGCAGGTATCCCGCATGAGCGGCTTTCGCCGTCCGTCCTGGTGGGCGCTGCTGCTGACGGTGGCCGGAGCCTTGCTGTTTGTGCGTTTGGGCTTCTGGCAGCTGCATCGCGCCGACTTCAAGGATGCGCTCGTGCGGCGGTATGCCGCATCGGCGCACGCGCCGGTGCAGGACTTCGCCGGCGTGGCCGACAAGCCGCCGGCGAACCGCTATCCACGCGTGCGGCTGCGTGGTCATTACCTGGCCGATCGCGTGTACCTGCTGGACAACCCCAATCACGATGAGCGCGGCGGGGTGGAGGTGTTCGCGCCGTTCGTGTGGCGTGATCCCTCGCGCCTGCTGCTGGTGGATCTGGGTTTCGTGCCCGGCAATGGCAGCGGCGTGACCCCGCCGGTGCCGCCGCTGCCGCGCGGCGCAGTCACGCTGCAGGGCCTGTATGCGCCACCGCCCGCACCCGGCTTCGAGATGGGCGGCGATGCGCTGACGCGGCAGACGCGCTGGCCCAAGAGCAGCATTTTCCTGGACCCGGCGCAGGTCGCGCGCGACCTTGGCCACCCGCTGTATCCGCGTACGCTGCAGCTGGACCCCGATCCGGCCTCGGGCTATGTCCGCGTGCACACGCTGGATTTTTCCTCCATGCCGCCGGCGCGACATCGAGCCTACGCGTTCCAGTGGTTTTCGTTCGCGCTGGCGGCGGTGGCGATCCTGCTGGTGCTGCACCGCAAGCGCGCGCCGCGCCAGGCCCCCAACCCGAAAGCAGATGACCCCCGATGAATACGGTTGACCCCAAGTCGTTGCGCAAGAGCCGGCTGTTCCTGCTGCTGATCGCGCTGGTGTTCGCGGCACCGATGATCGCCGCCGGCGTGCTCACGCTGGCCGGCTGGCAGCCCGGCGCCAAGGGCAATGGCCAGCCGATCCTCCCGCAGCGCAATTTCGTGAGCGAACAGCTGCGCGTCAAGCTGGCCGACGGCAGCGACTATGCGTGGCGCGAAAGCAAACCGCGCATGACGCTGGTGGCGCTGGCCGGTCCCGGCTGCGCCAGCCGCTGCCTGCAGGCGCTGACCGCGATGGCCAAGGCGCGCGTGATGCTCAATCGCAATCAGTCGCGCCTGCGCCTGCTCTATCTGGGCGCGCCGCCGGCGGATGCCGACGAGCGCGCCGCCATGCAGAACTACTGGCAGCTGGGCCAGGACGTCGACGGGCGGCTGGCCAGCTACCGGCCAGCTGCGCCGGACAGCGTCAGCGCCGTGCTGGTGGAATCCAATGGCACCGCCCTGTCACTGTACCCGGCCGGCTTCGACCCGGCCGGCTTGCTCCGCGATCTGCAGAAGGTGATCCGCTGATGTCCTCCTGTTCCCTGAGAGTTCTGCGCGGGCTGTCGCTGCTCGCGGCGGTGTTTGCGCTTGGCCTGGTGATGTTCGGCGCCTTCGTGCGGCTGTCCAACGCCGGGCTGTCGTGCCCGGACTGGCCGACCTGCTACGGCCAGGTGACCTGGCCGCAGCATGCGCAGGCGGTGGCGCACGCCGACGCGGCCTATCCGGATCGTCCGTACGAGGCGCACAAGGCCTGGCGTGAACAGGTTCACCGCTTCCTCGCGGGCACGCTTGGGGCGCTGGTGCTGGTGCTGGCGCTGCTGGCAAGCTGGCGCAGCCGCGCTGCGCGTGCCGCAGTGCTGGCCGGCGCGGTGCTCGCGGTGGCCGGGGTGACCCTGTACATCCGGGGCGAACACCGCTGGTCGTCGCTGCTGGCTGCCTGCGCGATCGTGCTGCCACTGCTGGCGGCGATCGGCCTGCAGCGCCCAGGGGCGTGGAAGATCAGCGTGCTGGCGCTGGCGGTGATCATCTTCCAGGCGATGCTGGGGATGTGGACGGTGACGCTGCTGCTGAAGCCGCTGGTGGTGATGGGCCATCTGCTCGGCGGCATGACCACGTTTGCACTGCTGGCCTATGCCGCACTGCGTTTTGCCGGCGTGGGCGCCGCCGACGATCGCCTGGCCGATCTGCGCCGGCTGGTGCTGCTCGGCCTGCTGTTGCTGTTCGGCCAGATCGCGCTGGGCGGCTGGACCTCGGCCAACTACGCGGCGCTGGCCTGCGGCTACGGCCCGGCGGCGTTTCCGCAGTGCCAGGGCCAGTGGCTGCCGCCGACCGATTTCCACCAGGGCTTTGTGCTGTGGCGCGGCATCGGGGTGAACTACGAGGGTGGCGTGCTGGACATGGCGGCGCGCAGCGCGATCCAGATCACGCACCGGCTGGGTGCGCTGGTGCTGTTCTGCTACCTCGGCTGGCTCGCCTTCAGGGCGTCCCGCCGCGGCCTGCACGGTTATGCCCTGGCGATCGCGGTGGCGCTGGTGTGCCAGGTGCTGCTGGGCATCAGCAACGTCGTTTTCGGGCTGCCGCTGCCGGTGGCCACGGCGCACAACGGCGGCGCGGCGGTGCTGTTGTTCACCCTGCTGGCGACGCTGGCGCGCACGCAGCGGCGGCACGACGGTGCAATGTTCCTGTCGCTGGGGCGACACTGAGATGCCGCCGATACGCGAATACCTGCAACTGACCAAGCCACGTGTGGTGGCGCTGCTGGTGTTCTGCGCGGTGATCGGCATGTTCCTGGCGGTGCCCGGCATGCCGCCTTGGCGCGCGCTGGTGTTCGGCACGCTCGGCATCTGGATGGCTTCGGGCTCGGCGGCTGCCTTCAACCACCTGATCGACGAACGCATTGACAAGCTGATGGCGCGCACCGCGCGGCGTCCGCTGGCCACCGGTACGCTCACTGCGCGGCAGGTGCTGGTGTTCGCGATCGCGCTGGGCGCGCTGTCGATGCTGGTACTGGCGCTGCTGGTGAACCCGCTGACCGCCGGGCTCACCTTCGGCGGGCTGATCGGCTATGCGCTGGTGTATACCGCCTACCTCAAGCGCGCCACGCCGCAGAACATCGTGATCGGCGGCCTCGCCGGCGCGATCCCGCCGGTGCTCGGCTGGACCGCGGTGACCGATGCGCTGCACCCGTTCGCGCTGCAACTGTGTCTGATCATCTTCGTGTGGACGCCGCCGCATTTCTGGGCGCTGGCGATCTTCCGTCGCGACGATTACGCGCGCGCGCAGGTGCCGATGCTGCCGGTCACCCACGGCGTGGTGTACACGCGCTGGCACGTCTTCTACTACACGGTGCTGCTGGTGCTGGTGACCCTGCTGCCGGCGCTGACCGGCATGAGCGGGCTGATCTATCTGGGCGGCGCGCTGGTGCTCGGTGCGGGTTTCCTCTATTACGCGGTACGGCTGCTGCGACCGCCGGACGAGCTGTTCGCGATGAAGGTGTTCAACTACTCCATCGTGTACCTCATGGCGCTGTTCGCCTTCCTGCTGGCCGATCACTGGCTGGCTGCGCCGATCGTGCATCAGGGGTTGCAGTTCCGGCCCATCCTGTGAGCGGGCGCAGGCGCATGGCCATTTGGCGTTGACTCTGCTGCGCCCGCACCGCAAAATACGCCCGTTGTGTGGTGCCCTGCACCATGCAGCTCCCAGTCCTGACAAACCAAGGCATATGGACGTTTACCCTAGTCGCAGCGTCGACATCCGCTCGCTTCGGATGCCGGCGCCGCACAACAAACTGAACGCCTGCGGCGACCGCTTGCGGTCGGCTGGTGCTTTCCCCGGCTAGGGAAAGTCCGGCCCACCCCTGACGACGCCCATGGCGTCGTTACGAGGAGATGGGCCGATGAAACTCCTTCGCGATTTTTTCCTGTGGCGCTCGCTGCGCGCATTGCTCGGCGGCCGGCGTGATGCTGGGCGCCGTTGCTACACCGTGACGGTGCCGGCGCCGCGCAGCCAGTCCGCCGGCAATGTGGTCGAGCTGCGCCCGCAGGCGCGCGGCCGCACCGCGCGGTCGGCGCCTGCCGCCATCCCGGGCGCACGAGCCGTCCACCGGTGAGCGGCGCGAGCGTGCCACGCAAGCGCTGGCCGCCGCCATGGCGGCCAGCGTCATGGCCGTCCAGACGGCTATCTCCTTCGTTGGCGCAGCGGCCCGCGGACTGATTCCGTCGATCCGCGCGGATGGCAGCCAGTATCTTTCACGGAAGCGGATCATGATCAAGCAACCCCTGCAGGCCCTGGCGGGCAAGGCGAGTGGCAGGCCTGCGGCGGTGCTGCGCGCGGCCGCTGCGCAGGAGGCATTCCGCCCCAACGACGAGCTGCTGGCCGCGCTGGACACCGGCAGCGACGGCCTCGACGAGCTGCAGATCGAGGCGCGCCTGCACCGCGACGGTCCCAACGAGGTCTCGCACGAGAAGCCGCCGCACTGGACGCTGCAGCTGCTGCGCGCGTTCAAGAACCCGTTCATCATCGTGCTGCTGGTGCTGGCCGGGGTGGAGCTGGCCACCGACGACAGCGACCTCACCGGTCCCATCATCATCGCGGTGATGGTGGGGATCAGCGTGCTGCTGAGCTTCAGCCAGGAATACCGCTCCTCGCGCGCCGCCGAAAAGCTCAAGGCAATGGTGCGCAATACCGCCACGGTGACGCGGCGCGCCTCCGACGGCCACAGCGAGCAGGTCGAGGTGCCGGTGGTCGAACTGGTGGC
>JAJZGE010000038.1 GCA_021798675.1 Pseudomonadota bacterium
CACCCGATAGTTTTGATTCTTTGGATCAGTGCGAAAGCGCGCCGGCCAGCTGCGCGAGGCGTCCGCGCGCCGAACCGTCGATCACCTGCTCGCCGGTATCAATCACCGCGCCGGCCAGCAGCGTGGCGTCGACCCGGGTTTCCAGCGCGATCTCGCGCTTGAAGCGGCGCTTCAGCGACGCCTTGAGCTGCTCGGCCTGGGCCGCATCCAGCGCCATCGCGCTGGTCACCTTGACCAGCAGCTGCGACTCGGACTCGCGCTTGAACGCCTCGTACAGCTCGGCCACCTCGGGCAGCAGCACCAGCCGCCGCTGCTCGGCCATTTCGCCGAGAAACTGCGCAAATGGGGCGTCCGCCGCCATGTCGGCCGGCAGGTGCAGCGCCACCAGCTGCGCCGGCAGCACCCGCGGATCGCTGCCCAGCCGGGCCACGCGCACGTCGCCTGCCACGCTTGCGGCAAATGCCAACGCATGCGACCACGCATCCAGCGAACCGGCCGCGTGCGCCAGCTCGAAGGCGGCGCGCGCGTAGGGACGGGCGAGGGTGATTGCCTGGGCCATCGATCAGATCTCGGCCGCGAGCTGGTCGAGCAGCAGCTTGTGCGTCGAAGCGTCGACCTCGCGCTGCACGATTTTGCTGGCACCCTGCAGCGCCAGCGCGCCGACCTGCTCGCGCAGCTGGTCGCGGGCACGCTGCGCCATGCTGGCGATGTCGTCCTGCGCGGTCGCCTTCAGCCGGTTGATCTCGACAATCGCCTCGACGCGGGCCTTGTCGATGATCTGATTCGCCTGCTGCTGGGCGCGATCGATGATCTCGGTGGCCTGCTGGCGGGCCAGCTTGATCTCGGCGGCCACCCTGGTGTCCGCCTCGCGCAGTTCGGCGTGCGCGCGCTCGGCCGCGTTCAGACCTTCGGCGATCTTCACCTGCCGGTCTTCAATGGCCTTGTTGAGATGCGGCCAGATGAAGTGGACGCAGAACCAGATCAGGATGGCGAAAGAAAGCATTTCGCCAATCAAGGTCGCGTTGAAATCCATCGCTGCGTTACCTGTAGATACGGAATGACATGGACAGGGGCATCAACCGACGCGCCTGCCGACAAAGACGGCGCCGGAGCGCCGCCAGCGGACTCAGCCTGCCACGAGCTTCGACAGCAGCGGATTGGCCACTGCGAAGTACATCGCCAGCGCCACGCCGATCAGGAACGCCGCGTCGATCAGGCCGGCGAGCAGGAACATGCGACCTTGCAGCAGCGGCACCAGCTCCGGCTGACGGGCGGCAGCCTCGAGGAACTTCGAACCCATGACGCCGATGCCGATACAGGCACCGAGCGCGCCGAGGCCGATGATCAGGCCCAGCGCAATGGCAGTGAAGGACTGGACTTGAGCAATGTGAGCGATAAGTTCCACGACGGTCTCCTGGGAAATTGAAACTGGATAATTGAATGGCTGAAACGGATGCTGCGAAAACACGGGATCAGTGGTGATCGTGCGCCATCGAGATGTACACGATCGTCAGCACCATGAAGATGAACGCCTGGATGCCGATGATCAGGATGTGGAAGATGCCCCACACGGTGTAGCCGATGATGCCCATGCCGTAAAGCAGCCAGCTGCCTGCGCTGAACAGCCCGGCGATCAGCATGAACACCAGCTCGCCGGCGTACATGTTGCCGAACAGTCGCATCGCCAGACTCACCGGCTTGGACAGCAGCTCGACGATGTTGAGCAGGAAGTTGGGAATCCACAGCAGCGGATTCGCGCCAAACGGGGCGGTGAACAACTCATGCATGTAGCCGCCGAAGCCCTTGGCCTTGAAGCTGTAGAAAATGATCAGCACGAACACCGTCAGCGACATGGCAAACGTCATGTTGATGTCGGCGGTGGGCACCGCACGGAAATGGCCGATGCCGAACTGCTCGGTGATCCACGGCAGCAGGTCGACTGGCAGCAGGTCCATCGCGTTCATCAGGAATACCCAGATGAACACGGTCAGCGCCAGCGGACCCAGCACGCGACGATCGCCATGGAACACGTCCTTGACCTGCCCGTCGACGAACTCCAGCACGATTTCGACGAAGGCCTGACCGCGCCCGGGCACACCCGACGTGGCCTTGCGCGCCTTCAGCCAGAACCACAGACTGAACAGAATGCCCAGCACCAACGACACCGAGATCGAGTCGATATGCACCGCCCAGAAGCCACCCTTGCTCGCGTGCGGAGTCAGATGGGTCAGGTGATGCTGGATGTATTCGGTCAGGCCGCCCTGCTCGCTTGCCATGTTTCAACCCTTGAATCTGAACGCCAGCAGATATACCGCGTAGGCAGCCACCAGCCCGATCACAGCGGCCAGCGGCGGCAACTTGAATTGGAACATGATCATGATCAGCCCTCCGACAATCACGATCCATTTCAGCAAAATGCCGGTCACCCAGCGACCCAGCACAAAGCCCGCTCCGCCGAGACTGCTGAAGAACCGCGCCGATGACAGCGCGGTGCCCAGCGCCACAATTGCCGCACCCGCAGCGGCTGCGATAGCTTCACGGCGACCCTGCGCGAGAAAAACCACACCCGCGAGGACGGCCACGGCGAATTGCAGCAGCGCGATGCGCAAGGCGAGGCGTCGACCCGAGGCAAGACTGTTGCTCACGTAGCCCCCGCGCGGCTTACACCAGGCGGCACCGAACAGCTACGGGCCCCTTGTCGAATCCGAAAAAGTATATCAGTGCCCTCGCTGCAACGACAACCCGCACACTGCCTGCGGCATCACGTCGCGCGAGGCTGGCGAGCACGCAGGCGCATCCGTTCAGCGCACATGAAAAGGGCCGGACACGAGGTCCGGCCCTTCGATCATGCGGCTGTGCCGCAGCGATCCGATCTGCTTACTTGGCGGCAGCCTTCTTGGCAGCAACGATCGGCGCGACCACGGCATCGTTGGCGGCCTGGCGCTGTTCCTGCACCAATGCATTCATCGACTCGGCGGTCTTCTGCGCGATCGCGATGATCTCCTGTGAAACGGCCACCGAACGCTCGGCGTTCTCGCGACCCAAGCTGGCGCCCTTCTCCCACAGGCTGCGCAGACCGTTCACATCGCGCGTCTCCATCGCTTCGGCGACGAACTCGGCCGATACCTTGGCCTGCTGCTCCAACGCCTTGAGCTGCAGATCGGCGACCGTCTCCAGGCTCTTCAGCGCCAGCGACTGCGCCTTGAACGCGCTGTCGGTGAACTGCTTGGTGAAAGCGAAAAGCTGGTTGTTGATTTGCTGTGTCATGGTGCTGTCCTCACTGAGGATGGGGTAGTGGGATGCACTCTAGCAGCACCTTTTGTGCAGTGCAATATATTTTTTATGCCTGAAGATTCCGCCTCGTTAGTACTCTTGTAAAACAATAACTTGTAAGTATCCTGAAAAATCGTGCGGCGCGTCATAAACTGTCGCGACTGCAGCTGGCCCCGGACGTGCACGTTTCATGCACTACCACCTTGTCCAGCGCCGGGAGGCGCGGCAGCAGCTCGCGCCAGATCCAGCGGGCCAGCATCTCGCTGGTCGGGTTTTCCAGCCCATCGACCTCGTTGAGGTAGTGATGATCGAGCCGGTCATACAGCGGCTGGAATGCCGACTTGAGATCCGCAAAATCCATCAGCCAGCCCAGCTGGGGGTCAGGTTCGCCCGCCACGTGAATCTCGATGCGGAACGAATGTCCGTGCAGGCGCGCGCACTTGTGCCCGGGCGGCACATTCGGCAGGCGATGCGCCGCTTCGAGCTGGAATAGTTTGAAAATGTGCATCGCGAGCGCCTGCGTGCATTCAGAAGAGTGGGGCGGAAATGCGCGCGCTGGCAAGGATGGTGGTGGCTATGGGTGGACTCGAACCACCGACCCCAGCATTATGAGTGCTGTGCTCTAACCAGCTGAGCTACATAGCCAAATTGTCATTCTCTGCTTATCGTCTGCGCTGCGCTTTTGCCAGCACACGCACACCGCCTGAGAAGGTGCCCACGCTGCATTCAAGCCATCTGTGCGGGGCGCGGAAGTGTAGTGGCCGGGGTGCGCGGGTTCAAGTCCGGCGCTTGCCGCTGCTTCGCGCGCTGTGGTTGAATCGTGCATGGTACTGCATGCGATTCTGCCGGCGCGCAGCACTTCGCGCAGCTCCAGGAGGCGACATGATCGACGTTGATGGCTATCGTCCAAATGTAGGCATCGTGCTGCTGAATGCGGACGGGCGGCTGTTCTGGGCGCGTCGGATCAACCGCGACGGCTGGCAGTTTCCGCAGGGCGGCATGCGCTCCGACGAGACGCCGCTGGAGGCGATGTACCGCGAGCTCGAAGAGGAAACCGGGCTGGCGCCGCAGCACGTGGAAGTGGTGGCAGCCACACACGGCTGGCTACGCTACCGTTTGCCCAACCGATATGTTCGCCATCATCAGCGTCCCACCTGCATCGGCCAGAAACAGGTGTGGTTCCTGCTCAAGCTGGTCGGTGGTGAGGAGTCGCTGAAACTGGATGGCTGCGACAAGCCGGAGTTCGACATCTGGCGCTGGGTGGATTTCTGGTATCCCGCCGCCCACGTGGTCAATTTCAAGCGGCAGGTTTACGAGCGCGCACTGCGCTACTTCGCCCCGCTGGTGGAAGGCCTGTATGGCGTGGAGCTGGGCGCCTGGCCGCCGCGCGACAGCACGCCGTCGTCGTGCGGCGACGGGCTGGAAGCGGCCTGAGCGGCAGCCCCGCCCGACGCAACGACCCGAAGCGTGCACCGGTTCCTTGACGCTGTGGATGCGTCGAGGCTATACGTCTGTCTTTGCCGGAATTCCCCGTATGGCTTCACGACCGCCGCCGCATTTCGTGGTGCGCAGGCATGACGCCGCGGGCAATCGGCGCCAGCGTCTCGGGTGGGCGCTGCTCTGGCTCGGCAGTATCTTGCTGACCGCGCTGCTCGCGGGCCTGCTGAGCCAGCGCGTGGTGCCCGCCGTGGTGGATCGGCAGCAGCAGCGGGCGCTGCGGGCACAGCTGGATGACTTGCGGCAGCAGCTCGCGAATCTGCAGCGTGCGGCCCAGGTCAATGGCGTGGCCACCCGCCTGCTGCGGGGCACCCTGATGCAGCGCGAGGAGGAAATCAGCGGCCTGCGCGCCGACCTCGGCTTCTACTCGCGACTGGTCGGCGGGGATGCGCCGCAGGGTCTCAAAGTGCAGGAAGTGAAGCTGCAGCCGATCGCGGGTTCGCGCGGCTGGAATGTCACCCTCAGCCTGACCCAGAATGCCAAGCGCGATGAGGAAACCCGCGGCGTGGCGACGCTGGACGTCGAGGGCCTGCGCGCCAACCGGGTGGTGCAGCTGGAATGGCCGGCACTGGGCGATACCGCGCATCGGGACGGCTTGCCATTTCAGCTCATGTATTTCGAGCAGTTGCACGGCACCATCGTGCTGCCGGCGGATTTCCGCCCGACCCGACTGCGCATCCAGATTCAACCGGCCGGCGACGCGCCGGTTTCCCGCACCATCGCCTGGGCTCACGCGCTCGGCGACAACGTCACCACAGCTCAAGGGGATCACGATGTTCAACCGTAAGCGTAGCGACCACGGCCATGCCAGTCATCGCGGCAGTCACGACACCAGCCTGATCGCCCGTGGCACGGTGATCCGCGGCGATCTGCGTTTCAGTGGCGCTTTGCACCTCGACGGCCGCATCGAGGGTAGCGTGCTGGGCGACGGCGAGGATGCGATGTTCACGCTCAGCGAGCACGGCGAGGTGCAAGGCGAGATCCGCGTGCCGCACGCGGTGATCAACGGCCACGTGATCGGCGATGTGCAGGTCAGCGCGCGGCTGGAGCTGGCGCCGCAGGCGCGGATCGACGGCGATCTGCGCTATCACACGCTGGAAATGGCCGCCGGCGCCCAGGTCAACGGACGAGTCTCGCGCCAGACGGAGGAAGCACCGCGTGAGCTGGCGGCCCCGGATCCGCTCGCTCAAGCCGTGCCGGCCTGAGCGAAGTATGCTTGCATCCATCGGTCACGCCCCCAGATAAGCGCCATGGAAACTTTCGTCCCGATCCCCGATTACCGCAGCAGCGGCGCGCCGCTGGTGTTCACCGCGGCGGCCGCGCACAAGGTGCACGAGCTGATCGCCGAAGAGGGCAACCCGGCACTCAAGCTGCGGGTGTACATCAGCGGTGGCGGCTGCTCGGGTTTCCAGTACGGCTTCACCTTCGACGAGGCGCAGGCCGAGGACGACTTCGCGATCGAGCGCGAGGGCGTCACCCTGCTGTGCGATCCGCTGTCGCTGCAGTACCTCACCGGCGCGCAGATCGACTACGCCGAGAGCCTCAGCGGCGCGCAGTTCGTGATCAGCAACCCGAACGCCAAGACCACCTGCGGCTGCGGCTCCTCGTTCTCCGCCTGAGCGGATCGCCCTCGATGGACCGCGCCCAACTGCCGCGTCCCAACATCTTCGCGGGACTCAGCCTGATCCTGGATCGCAGCGCCGAAAGACGCGACGAAGCCGTCTGGATCGCCGAGCAGGCAGGCTCTGATGCGGCCCGCTATCTGCTGCTGGACGCCGCCGGTCAGGCCTACCTGCAACGTGACCGCGATGCCTTGCGCTGGCTCGATGCCGGCGAGCGTGCGGCGCTGCTCGGCGAGTTGCCGGCCAGCCTGCTCGGGGTGGCGGATCAACGCCCGCACTTCATGCTGGCGCTGGACGATGCAGCGCAGGCCGGTCCGCTTGAAGCCGCGCTCGGTGCACGCCGGCAAAACCTGCGCACCGCCGGGCTGCAGCTGTCAGCCGACGAGGCGGGCCTGTTCGCCTACGCCAAGGGTCTTTCGCACTGGCAACGCGAGATGCGGCACTGCCACCGTTGTGGCGCACCGCTGCAGCTGGTCGCCGCCGGGCATCGCGCGCAGTGCACGAATCCGGCCTGTGCGCAGCTGCATTTCCCGCGCACCGATGCCGCCGTGATCATGCTGGTGGAACACGACGGCGCCTGCCTGCTGGGCCGTCAGGCCGGCTGGCCGCGCGGCCGCTATTCCACCCTCGCCGGCTTCGTCGAGCCGGGCGAGTCGCTGGAAGACGCGGTGCGCCGCGAGGTCGCCGAAGAATCCGGCGTCCTCGTCGACGCCGTGCACTATCACTCCTCGCAGCCGTGGCCGATGCCGGCCTCGCTGATGATCGGTTTCATCGCCACCGCTGCGTCGCGCCAGATCCATCTGCGCGACCGCGAACTCGAGGATGCGCGCTGGTTCACGCCGCAGCAGATCGTCGACGGCCTCGCCGACGGCAGCTTTGTGCCCTCGATGCCGCTGTCGGTGTCGTACCAGCTGCTGGCGTACTGGCTGCGCGAACGCACCGGCCTCGAACTGGACCAGCTGGTCGCCGCCGTCCTGCCGCGCTGACCCCGGCGACAGGCTCGAGCACTCGCATACAATAGGCGCACTCCCTGCGAGTCTGTCTTCATGGCCATCAGCCTGCTCACTGCCCTCATCGCCCTCGGCCTGCTGCACCTGATGCCGTCGCTGGCGCGCTGGCGCGATGCCGGCCTGTTCCGGCACTGGGTGGCACTGCTCGCCGACACCAGCGGTGCCAGTCGGGTACTGCTGGCCCTGCTGCCGCCCGTGCTGCTGTGCCTGCTGCTGGCGTGGCTGCTCGGACATACCGCGCTGGGCACGCTGCTGTTTTCGTTGCTGGTGTTGCTGTACTGCCTCGGCCCGCGCGAATTCGAGGCCGACCTGGAAGCGATCCTGGCGGCGCCCGACAATGTGCGCCGCGAAGCGGCGGCCCAGGCGCTGACCGACGACGGCAGTGCAGTAGCCTGGAACGCGCCGGCGCTCGGCGTGGCCATCGCCTATGCGGCCCTGCGCCGGCGCTTCGGCGTGCTGCTGTGGTTCTTCCTGCTCGGGCCGGCCGGTGCCCTGCTGTATCGGCTGGCGCAGACGCTGAATCGCGAAAGCGTGCTGCCGCTCGATCCGGACAGCCGGTGCGCGGCCAGCCACGTGGCCAACGCGATGGACTGGCTGCCCGCCCAGCTGCTGGTGTTCACGCTGGCGGTGGTGGGCCACTGGGAGGCAGTGATCGGCGCCTGGCGCCGCTGGCACCAGCAGGCCACGGCCACCAGCTGGTATCGCGATGGCCCGGACTTTCTCGGTGCCGCGGCGCAGGCGGACATCCTGGTCGACATCGAGGCCGGTGATGGCTATGCCGAGGAGCACAGCGATCCGCTGGTCGAACTGGTGCGCCTGCGCAGCGCCCTGCTGCGCGCGCTGCTGGCGTGGCTGAGCGTGGTGGCACTGATCGTGCTGGGCGGCTGGATGAGCTGAGGCTGGCTTGAGCTGAGGCCGGTTCAGGCCAGCTCGCCACGCAGTTCGCGCACGCGCTGCTCCAGCACCGCCGCGCTGGCCTGCCCGGCTGCCATAGGCCCATCGACCACCAGCTCCACCCGCGCGCGGAAGCGTCGCGGCAGCCGCGCCCGATGCAGCATCGAATCGCGCCGGCTCCATACGCTGCCCCACAGGCCGCGCAGCGCCATCGGCACCACCGGCACCGGCCGACGCGCGAGGATCCTTTCCAGCCCCGGACGGAAACTGGCGATCGCACCATCGGTGGTCAGCGCGCCCTCGGGGAAAATGCATACCAGCTCGCCGGCCGCCAGCGCCGCGTCGATCGCGTCGTAGGCCTGCTGCAACACAGCCGGATCTTCCTTCTGGCCCGCAATCGGAATCGCCCTGGCGGTGCGAAACACGAAGCTGAGCAGCGGGATGCGGAAGATCTTGTAGTACATCACGAAGCGCGCCGGCCGCCGCAGGTTTGCCATCAGCAGCAGCGGATCCATGTAGCTGACGTGGTTGCACACCAGCAGCACCGGCCCTTCCGGCGGAATGTTCTGCGCACCGTCGGCGCGTACCCGGTACAGCGTGTTCACCAGCACCCAGGTGATGAAACGCATCACGAACTCGGGCACCAGCGTGAAGATGTACGCCGCCACCAGCGCGTTCAGCACCGCGGTGGCGAGGAAGATCTGCGGCACCCCGAAACCCAGCAGGCCCAGTCCGAGGCCGAAGCCGGAGGCGCAGCAGATCAGCAGCGCGTTGAGGATGTTGTTGCCGGCGATCACCCGCGACAGCCGGTCGGGCGGCGTGCGGCTCTGGATGAAGGCGAACAGCGGCACCACGTAGAAACCGGCGAAGGTGCCGATCAGGGTCAGATCCAGCGCGATGCGCCAGCTGCCCGGCGCCTGCAGAAAGGCCAGCCAGTCCAGCCCGTGCGCCGGCGCCAGGCCCGGTCGCGCCAGGAACAGGTCGATGCCGAACGCGGTCAACCCGAACGCGCCCAGCGGCACCAGGCCCACCTCCACACGCCGCGCCGACATCCGCTCGCACAGCAGCGAACCGATGCCGGTGCCAATCGAGAACAGCGTGAGCACCAGGATGAAGACCGAGTCGTTGCCGCCCAGGTTGAGCCGGGTGTAATTCGGCAGCTGGGCGATCAGCACGGTGCCGAAAAACCAGAACCACGAAATGCCCAGCACCGCGTTGAAC
>JAJZGE010000039.1 GCA_021798675.1 Pseudomonadota bacterium
GGTGTGGAATGCGTTGACGAAAATCCCCGCCGGCGAGACGCGCAGCTATGGCGAACTGGCCGCCGCGATCGGCTCGCCGAAGGCCGCGCGCGCGGTGGGCAACGCCTGCGGCAACAACCGCCTTGCCCTGATCGTGCCCTGCCACCGCGTGGTGCGCGAGGACGGCACGCCCGGCGGCTGGCGCTGGGGCGTTCAGCGCAAGCGCGAATTGTTGGCGCACGAACGCCGGCGCGCCACGCCGCCCGAGGCGGCGCACAGGCCGGCGTGACCACCGACTGTCGGCCTTGACGGCGCCTCAAGCCTGCCTTGCGCAAGCCTCGCTATCGCGCGCGCCACGCCTCATCCATCATGCACGCTGCTGCCGTTTCGCGCGGCGCCGCGTGCCGCGCCCACCCCGCCGAGTCCCGCCATGAACGACGCCACCGCACTTCCCGCCGACGGCGCGATGCACGCTGCTGCCGATCGCTCCCGCCTGCTGGTGCCGCTGGGCCTGCTGGCCCTATACGTGATCTGGGGCTCGACCTATCTCGGCATCCGCTTCGCGCTGGAAGGCTGGCCGCCGTTCCTGCTCGCCGGCGTGCGCTTCCTGATCGCCGGCGTGCTGCTGTTCGGCTATCTGCGCCTGCGCGGCATGGCGTCGCCGACCCTTCGGCAGTGGCGCAATGCGGCCTTCGTCGGCACGTTGCTGCTCGGCCTCGGCAACGGCCTGGTGTGCTTCGCCGAGGAGCGCGTGAGCTCGGGCATCGCCGCCGTGGCGGTGGCCAGCATGCCGTTGTTCGCCGCGCTGTTCGGCAGCCGGTACGGGCACCGGACGAACCGGCGCGAGATGCTGGGCCTGCTGATCGGCTTCGCAGGCGTGGTCGTGCTCAACCTCGGCAGCGACCTCTCCGGCTCGCGCATCGCCGCGCTGGCGCTGTTGCTGGCCGCCGCCGCATGGGCGTTCGGTTCGGTGTGGAGCAAGCAGCAGGACATGCCGGCCGGCCCGATGAACACCGCCGCGCAGATGTTGTGCGGCAGCGCGGCGCTGCTGCTGATGGGCTTCGCCGGCGGCGAACGGCTGCCCGCGCATCCCGCGCTGCACGCCAACTTCGCGCTGGCCTACCTGGTGGTGGTCGGCTCGCTGATCGGCTTCAGCGCCTACCTGTACGTGCTCAAGCACGCGCGCCCCGTGCTCGCCACCAGCTATGCCTACGTCAATCCGCCGGTGGCGGTGCTGTTCGGCGTGCTGCTGGCGGGCGAACACGTTGGCCCGCCGGAAATCGCCGGCATGGCGATCATCCTGCTCGGCGTGGCGACGATCACGCTGGCTCGGCAGAAGCGCGCCTGATCGACCATCGTCGGCTTGTCGCGGTCGCGCACCGCGCGCCACCATGGCCGCGACGCCCACGCGGAGCCCGGCATGAACAGCACGAACGAAGGCCTGATGGCGCGACTGGCGCTGCGCAGCGCAGCATGGTCGGAACGCTGGTTTCCCGATGCCTGGGTGTTCGCGGCGCTGGGCGTGGCGATCGTGGCGACTGCCGTGCTGGCCTTCGGCGCGACGCCGGTGGCCACCGTCAACGCGTTCGGCGACGGCTTCTGGAGCCTGATCCCGTTCACCATGCAGATGGCCTTCGTGGTGATCGGCGGCTACGTGGTGGCCACCGCGCCGATCGTCGCGCGCTTCATCGACCTGCTGGCGCGAGTGCCCAAGAGCGGGCGCGGCGCGATCTGCTACGTGGCGCTGGTGAGCATGCTCGCCTCGCTGCTGTCGTGGGGTTTCTCGCTGGTGTTCGGTGGCCTGCTGGTGCGCGCGCTGGCGCGTCGCGATGACCTGCGCATGGACTACCGCGCGGCAGGCGCGGCGGCGTATCTCGGCCTCGGCGCGGTGTGGGCAATGGGCCTGTCCTCGTCGGCGGCGCAGTTGCAGGCGAACCCGGCCAGCATGCCGCCCGGCCTGCTCGCGATCACCGGCGTGCTGCCGTTCACCAGCACCATCTTCCTGTGGCAATCCTTCGCGCTCACCGCCTGCCTGATCGCCGCCTCGCTGCTGGTCTGCTGGTTCACCGCGCCGTCGGACCGCCATGCACGCACCGCGCACTATTTCGGCGTGAGCGAGGCGACCGCCGTGCCGCCACTGCCGCCGCGCCAGCGCCCCGGCGAATGGCTGGAATACAGCCCGCTGCTCTCCGTGCTAATTAGCCTGCTCGGCCTCGGCTGGCTGGTCCACGAGTTCGCCACCAAGTCGGTGATGAACGCCATCGCCAACCTCAACACCTACAACTTCCTGTTCCTCACCGTGGGCCTGCTGCTGCACTGGCGTCCGCGCAGCTTCCTCGACGCGGTGGCGCGCTCGGTGCCGAGCACGGCCGGCGTGCTGATCCAGTTCCCGCTGTACGGCGGCATCGCCGCGCTGCTCACCCACGTGCGGGGCACGGGCGGCGTCACGCTGGCGCACCGGCTGTCGCAGCTGTTCGTGCACGTGGCGAGCACCGACAGCTTCCCCGCGGTGATGGGCGCGTACTCTGCCATCCTCGGCTTCTTCGTGCCGTCCGGCGGCGGCAAGTGGCTGGTGGAGGCGCCCTACGTGATGCAGGCCGCGAACGACCTGCACGTGCATCTCGGCTGGGCGGTGCAGGTGTACAACGCCGCCGAGGCGCTGCCGAACCTGATCAACCCGTTCTGGATGCTGCCACTGCTCGGCGTGCTGGGTCTGAAGGCGCGCGACGTGGTGGGCTATACCTTCATGCAGCTGGTGGTGCACGTACCGCTGGTGCTGGGACTGCTGTGGCTGCTGGGACTCACCCTGACGTACGTGCCGCCGGTGATGCCGTAGGAGGGCGTGGCCGGAGCGGGGCGCCGGGCGCAGCCATCCTGCTCCTACCCGCTTCCGGCGGGGCCGGCAGCGGCGTGAAGCCGGGGCAACTATCCCCAGGTGCCGCGGGCAGGGCGTCGATCCATGTCCGTATCGGCGGAAACAGGCGGTCGGTGCGCAACGGCAGGGTCAGGTGGCCCTCGCCAGCAACTTCCACATAGCGGGCTTCGGGCGAACGCTGCGCCAACCGCTGCAGGCTGGCAGGCGGGATCAGCACATCGCGGCTGCCGCCGAGTATCAGCGTGCACGCCTTCGCTTGCGCCAATGCGGCGCCCGGATCGATGGCGGCCAGATCGATACCAAGCTTGCGATCGGCGCGCGCGATGGCCGCATCCAATTCGTGCGGCGTGATCCAACGCGCCAGCCAGCGATAACCGAACAGCCCGCTGGACGGAGCACGATGGATCACATCCACCGCATCGGCGTACGGTTCCAGTGCCACCACACCAAGCACTTCGGGCAGCCGCGGCGCGGCGAACAAGGCGACCGTGGCTCCATACGATGCACCCAGCAAGTACACAGGTGCGGGCAGGCGGCCGGAGGCTTCGAGATCGTGCACCAGCGCGACGATATCGCCCGCCTCACGCGGCCCGTAACCCACCGGCGCATCGCCGGAACTGCCCTGGCTGCGCAGATCGGGCATCACCACGATGTAGCCCGCGCCGGCGAAGGCAAGGCCCCAGCCAGCCATCGCGCTGCCTTCCGTGCCCCAGGGATGAAGCAGCACTACGCTGCCGCGTGCCGGCAGTGGTGCCGCCTGCTTCGGCGATTTGAAGTGGTAGCGAAAGCTGAAGGCGAGATGCCTTCCGTGCCGCTCTTCCCTCAGCGTTGCTTTGAAGGCATACGCGCGCGGTCGACCGTACCAGTAGGCAATACGGACACCCTGCCCCGTGCGCATTGCCTCGTAACGCATGCCTGCGTACTCGAGCATCTGCCGCAGCGGCATGGACTGCTTCGCACTGACACGGCCCGGCCGCTCAATCTGCCGCGCCAAGAAAGCGGTACACCCGCTCAGCGCCATGGCCAGCGCAGCCACTGCCAGCAGCTTCCCGCAACGCTCCCGACGCATACGGGCCTCCTTTCCTTGTTCGTCGGCGACGGTAGCAGCTCGCAAACGGCTGCACGCGCGTCCCGACCGTCACAGCTCGCGCAGCGCCGTGGTCACCGGCAGGCGTGCGGCACGCACGGCGGGGAACAAGCCGCCGACGAAGCCGATGGCGAGTGCCCACTTCAGGCCGGTCCAGAGCAGTGCGGGCGTCACCGCCAGTTGGAAGCTGAGCTTGCCCACCGTGCCGGCGGCCAGCGTGGAAGCACCGTAGCCGTTGAAGACCAGCCAGGCCAACGCGCCGCCGATGACGCCGCCGAGCAAGGCCAGCAGCATCGTCTCCAGCATCACCGCCACCACCACCGGCAGGCCGCGGAAACCGATGGCGCGCAGCGTGGCGATCTCGCGGGCCCGCGTCGCCACCGCGGCGAACATGGTGTTGAGCGCGCCGAACATCGCGCCGATCGCCATGATCAGCCCCACCGTGATGCCCATGATGCGGATCACCTTGGCCATGCCTTCGGACTGCTTGGCGTAGTAGTCCAGCGTGGTGTCCGCGTCCACCTTCAGCTGCGGGTTCGCCGCCAGTGCGGCCTTGAACGCGCCGAACGCCTGCGGGCTGGTGAGCTTCGCCACCACCGAGGCACGGCTACTGCCGCGGCGGTAGGTGTCGGCCACCACGTTGGCGTCGCCCCACACCTCCGAATCCATCGCGTCGCCGGAGGAGAACACGCCCACCACGGTCCACAACTGGCTGCCCAGGCGCACCTGGTGGCCGGGCACCAGGCCGGCGAACTGCTGCGCCGCACCCTTGCCCACGTCGAGTTCGCGCATGCCCGGGTTGAACTTGCGTCCCTCGACGATCTTCACCTGTGGCCGCACCGCCCAGGCCTCGTCGCCTACGCCGCGCAGCTGCACGCTGCCCTCGTCGTCGGCGCTGCCGCCCTTGATCGGCAGGTTGGCGGCGACCACCAGTTCCGGCGAAGCCAGCGGCCGGCCCTTGGCATCGCGCGCGATGCCCGGCGTCTGCACGATCTGCACGATGCTGTCGTGGTCGAGCACCGACATCACTTCCGAAGCGGAGGCGCCGCGCATCACGATGGCGGTATCGTCGTTGCCGGTCTTGCGCAGCGTCTGGCTGTAGCCCTCGCCCATCGCCAGCAGGGCCACCAGCACGCCGACCACGCCGGCGATGCCGACCACGATCACGGCGGACGAACCCAACCGCTGGCGCAACGTGCTGATGCCCACGCCGGTGACCGAGGCGGCCTGCTTACCGCGGCGGGTAAGCACCATCCACAGCACCAGAGAAAGCACTGCGGCGAGCGCACCCCACCACGACAACTTGGTCCATAAAAACATCGACGTAAGTACTACCAACACGAGTCCGACGTTAGCGAGAAACCTGCGCAGGCGCGCGGAGCGCCGAGCGCGTATGCCAAGCACCGCACCCAATGCGATGGCAATTCCCGTAATGACGATGCCGATGACCTGATTCATGATCTCGCTCCTCAGCGCCCGGCCAGCGCGTCGACGATATTGAGGCGCATTGCGCGCACTGCCGGCAGCGCGCCCACCAGCAGGCCGATCAGCACCATCAGTGCCAGGCCAAGCACCCAGCTCCCGGTTCCCACGGTGGGCAGGTTGAGCATGCCGCCGCTGCCGGCACTGACCATCGGGATCAGCACCGCGGCCAGCCCCAGCCCGATCACGCCGCCGATCAGCAGCAGCAGTACCGACTCGGCCAGCACCATCGCCAGCACGCTGCGGCTGGAAAAGCCGATCGTCTTCAGCACCGCGAGTTCGGAGGTGCGTTCGCGCACCGCCTGCATCATGGTGTTGCCCGACAGCAGCAGCAGGGTGAAGAACACCGCACCCATGATCGAACCCACGATCAGGCCGATGTCGGCCAGCTGCTTCATCCAGTTCGCGGTGGCGGCCTGCTCGGTCTGCGTGCGCGTCTCGTGGTCGGAGTTGGCCGACAGCGCATCGATCGCCCGGGCCACGCGGTCGGCCTGGCTCACGTCGGCCACGCGGGTGACGTACCAGCCGACGGTGCCGCGGTTGTACGGCGTGGTCTCGTCGAAGTATTTCCAGTGCAGCAGGAACAATTGGTCGTAGAAGCCCGCGCTCTTCTTGTCCTTCGCGTGCATGATGCCGACGATGTCGAAGGTCCAGGTCTTGTTGCCGCTCTTGTCCGGGAAGATGGTGGACTGCAGCGGGATCTTGTCGCCCACCTTCCAGCCGAACTTCTTCGCCAGCGCCTCGCCGACCAGGGCGCCGGTGCGCGTGTCGTCGAACGCCTTGCGCTGGGCGGGATCGACTTCGATCTCGGGGTAGGCGTCGAGGTAGTTCGGCGCCACCGCGAAGCTGAAGACCTGGTTGTGCGGATCCTGGTAGGCGCCGCCGAACCAGTTCGCGTAGGTCACCATCTTCACGCCGGGCACCTGCGCGATCCGCGCGCCCAGCGACTGCGGCAGGGTCTGGATGAAGGACAGTTTCGAACCGGTCTGCAGGCGCTCGGCGCCATTGGCGCTCTGCCCGGCCTGGTCGAACGAGGTACGTACCGCGTCCAGCATGCCGAACAGCAGGAACGCCGCGACGATCGACACCAGGGTGAGGATGGTGCGGGTCTTGCGCCGGAACAGCGCGGCCCAGATCAGGTGGAAGTATTTCATGGCGTCGTCCTCAAGCGGTCACTTGTTCGACGAGGGTGCCCTTGTCCAGATGCAGGGTGTGGTTGGCGTATTCCGCGGCCTTGGGGTCGTGGGTGACCATCACGATGGTCTTGCCGTGCTCGCGGTTGAGCGTGCGCAAGAGACCCAATACGTCCTCGGCGCTCTGGCGGTCGAGGTCGCCGGTCGGCTCGTCGCAGACCAGCAGGGTCGGATCGGAGACGATGGCGCGGGCGATCGCCACGCGCTGCTGCTGGCCGCCGGACAGCTCGCTGGGCTTGTGCGAGGCGCGCTCGGCCAGTCCCACCAGCTGCAGCGCGATGGCCGCGTTCTTCCGGCGCTGCGCACCGGAGAGCTTGGTGAGCAGCAGCGGCAGCTCCACGTTTTTCTGCGCGCTGAGCATCGGCATCAGGTTGTAGAACTGGAACACGAAACCGACGTTGGACGCGCGCCACTTCGCCAGCGCGCCGCTGCCGAGCTGGTCGATGCGCGAGCCGGCTACGCTGATGCTGCCGGCGCTGGGCGAATCGAGGCCGCCGATCAGGTTGAGCAGGGTAGTCTTGCCCGAGCCGGATGGCCCCATCAGCGCGAGGAAGTCGCCCTCGGCGATCTCGAGGTTGATGTGGTGCAGCACCTCGACCTTCTGCTTGCCGCGCTCGTAGACCTTGGAGAGGTCGCGGATCTGGATCAGTGTGCCCATGGCATGGCTCCGATGGATGTTGACCGAATGTAAGGATCGGCGACGCGCCCGCTTGCGCGGGCACGGCAATCAGGGTGACGCCTTTTGCAAAGTGACCTTCGAGCCGTCGCGCAGCGCCGCCGGCGGCGACAGCGCCACCGCATCGCCCGGCTGCAGCGCGTCAGGGATCAGCTTCATGTCACCGTAGTCCTGCGCCGCCGGTTGCACGGCGCGCAGCTCCGCCTTGCCGCCGGCGACCACGAACACCACGCTGCGGCCGTTGCGCTGCACGATCGCCTTCGCCGGCACCAGCACGCCCTTCGGCGCCTGCGCCACGTTCGCGGTTTTCTGTTCGAGGAAGGACACCCGTACGCCCATGTCGGGCACGATGCGGGCGTCCTTGCGCTCCAGCGCCACGCGCACCTTCACCGTGGCTTTGCCGCGGTCGGCGGCCGGCACGATGGCGATCACGTGGGCGGGGATCTTCCAGTCCGGGTAGGCATCGAGCACGGCCTCGGCGGGCATGTCCGGCTTCACGCGCCCGATGTAGGCCTCGTTGACGTCCACGTCCACTTCCAGCGAATCCATGTCGACGATGGTGCCGATGCCGGTGCGGGTGAAGCCGCCGCCAGCCGAGAACGGCGAGACGATCTCGCCCACCTGAGCGTCCTTGGTGGTGATCACGCCGTCGAACGGCGCGCGGATCACGCAGTAGTCGAAGTTCACCCGCGCTTCGGCCACCTGCGCATCGGCCGAGGCCGCGCTCTTCTGCTGCGCGACCAGCTGGGCACGCGTGCTTTCGGCCAGCGTGCGCGCCTGCTCGGCGACCTGCCTCGACACCAGCCCCTGCGCAGCCAGCGATTGCTGGCGCGCGGCGTCGCGCAGGTTCTGCGCCAGCTGGGCCTGGTATTGCGCCACCAGCGCATGCGCCGCGGCGGCCTGCGCCCGCGCCGCATCCAGCGCGGCCCGGTAGGCGCTGTCGTCCAGCCGGGCCAGCACCTGGCCCTTTTTCACGTGGTCGCCCTCCTCGATGAGTACCGCAGTGAGCGTGCCGGTGATCTGTGCCGATACCGTGGCCTGCCGGCGCGCGGTGACGTAGCCCGTGGCCTGCAGCACCGCGCCGGCGCCCGGATCGCTGGCCGGGGATACCGCGACGGCGGTCCGCACGGCGATCGCGCGATGGCCCATCGCCCACCATGCGCCGGCACCGACCAGTGCCAGCACCGCCAGCATCGCCAGCACGATCCATGGCCAGCGCCCCGGACCCTGGCCATGGTCGTCGCGCTGCTCCTTGGCGATGCGCAGTTCCTTCAGCAACTCGGCTTGGCTCACCGTCATCCCCATGGCTCCGTGATGCACGACACCGTAACGCCCCCCGGCCCCCCGTGGCCACGGGCGGTTATCAACCGATGACGATGACAGATGTCATCCCAGCGGAGCAATCGAACGCGTTCCTCGGCGCGGACGGCACCCGGTGTCCGCACGCGCACCGTTCCCATGCGGTCGCCCGCCGTGGCCATCGGCGTCGCCTGCACCGCCGCCGCCCCGCTCCGCTTCCTCATGGAGGCGACGAACGGCGCCCGCGCCATTCGACACGGTTCCAGCGGATTTCCGTCGACCGCAGCGGGGCCGGTGTCCGATACCCCGGTTCCGCCCGCATCCGCGCCCGCATTAGACTCGCGTCCATGGACTACGCCATCACCCCGCCTCCCGTGCCCAGCCTGCCGATTCTCGGCAGCCCCCAGCGCTTCCCGATCCGCCGCGTGTTCTGCATCGGTCGCAACTACGCCGAGCACGCGAAGGAAATGGGCGCGGCCGTGGAACCCGGCCGGCCGATGTTCTTCTGCAAGCCCGCCGATGCGGTGGTGGCCGACGGCGCCGACGTGCCCTACCCCTCCGCCACCAGCGAGCTGCACCACGAAGTCGAGATGGTGCTGGCGCTGGGCGCAGGCGGCCGCGACGTGCCGGTGGAGCGCGCCGCATCGCTGGTCTGGGGTGTGGGCGTGGGGCTGGACCTCACCCGTCGCGACCTGCAGGCACAGGCCAAGGCCAAGGGCCATCCCTGGGACGTCGCCAAGGCCTTCGACCATTCCGCGCCGGTGTCGGCGCTGCACAGGCTCGACGGCGCGCTGCCCGGCCCGGACACCGAACTGCGCCTCAGCGTGAACGGCGCGCTGCGCCAGCACACGCGGCTGGGCGAGATGATCCATGACGTGCCGCACATCCTTGCCGCGCTCTCCACGCTGTTCGAGCT
>JAJZGE010000040.1 GCA_021798675.1 Pseudomonadota bacterium
GCCGCTGGCGGCGGCCTTGCTGCTGTGGTTGCTGGCTGCCGTACCGCGCCGGCGCGCGCACGAGGTGACGGCATGAGCGCGGCGCTGGCGCAATTCCACTTTTTGCGTCCGTGGTGGCTGTGCGCGTTGCTCGCACTGCCATGGCTGCTGTGGCTGGCCTCGCGGCGCAGTCGCGCACTGCAGGCCTTATCGCGACTGGTGGATGCGGAACTGCTGCCGGCATTGCTGCAAGGGCGTGCCGCACGACAGCGCCTGCCGTTGGGCCTGCTCGCACTGGGCTGGCCGCTCGCGGTGCTGGCGTTGGCCGGTCCGACGTGGAGCCGGATCGAGCAGCCGCTGTACGCGCGTCGCGCCGCGCAGGTGGTGGCGATCTCGTTGTCGCAGCGCATGCTGTCGCATGACGTGGCACCCAGCCGTATCGCCCTCGCGCGCTACAAAGCGCATGACTTGCTGGCGGCGAACCGCGATGGCCTCAATGCGCTGATCGGCTATGCCGGCGAGGCTTTCGTGGTGGCGCCGCTCACCTCCGACACGCACAGCTTGTCGACCTTGCTCGATGCGATGGCGCCCGACACCATGCCGGTGGATGGCGAGAACGCAGCGGCCGCCATCGCGCGAGGGGTTGCGTTGATTCGCGGCGCCAAGACACGCGGCGGTTCGCTGGTCTTGATCACCGACACCGCCGATGCCTCGGCCCAGCAGGCCGCACGCAAGGCGCTGGCCGAAGGCGTGCGTGTTTCGGTGCTGGGCGTGGGTACGCCGCAGGGTGCGCCGGTGTCATTGCCGACTGGCGGATTCCTGCACGATGCGAACGGCAACCTGCAGCTCGCCGGACGCAACGATGCGGCGCTGTCGGCGCTGGCCCAGGCGGGCGGTGGTCGATATGTCGCGGCAACGGCGGACGAAGGCGACATCGCAGCGCTCAAGGGTGAGTTGCGCGCGGATTCCGTGCAGTCCGCGCACGGCCGGCTCGGCGACGAATGGCAGGACCGCGGCCCCTGGTTGCTGTTGCCGCTGCTGCCGCTGGCCGCGCTGGCTTTCCGCCGCGGCTGGTTGCTGCTGCTGCCACTGGCATTGTTGCCGCTGCTGCCGGGTACGGCGCACGCAACGGGCTGGCGCGACCTCTGGCGCAACAAGAACCAGCAGGCTGCCATGGCGCTCGGGCATGGCGACGCCAAACGAGCGATGCAACTGGCGACCGACCCAGCCCTTCGCGGTGCTGCGGCCTATCGCGCCGGCGACTACGCCGCAGCCGTACAGGCACTGCGCAAGGCCAGGGGTAGCGATGCCAGCTACAACTTGGGCAACGCGCTGGCGCGCGAGGGCAAGTACAAGGATGCGATCCGGGCCTACGACGAGGCCTTGAAGCGCAATCCCGCCAATGCGGACGCGAAGGCCAACAGGCAGGCAATCGAGGACTGGCTGCGCAAACAACAAAAGCAGCAGAAGCAGCAACAGCAACAGCAACAGCAACAGCAACAGCAACAGAGCCCATCCTCGTCGCCGCAGCAGAAGCGAGGCGGATCGTCCTCGCCACAGGGAAAGGGCGGCAACGGGAAGGAGGCCGGCAACAAGAGCCAGGGCGAGCAGGGCCAGCATGGCAAGGATCGACAAGGGCAGGGCCAGAACGACAGCCAGTCCGCCAAGTCGCAGCAAGGCAACGGTTCGAAGCGGCAGGACCCGCAGAATCCCTCGGGCGGGGCCGGGCAGTCGTCGCCGGACAAAACACCGCAGGGCGATCGGCAAGCCCCTGGAAAGACCGGCGCTCAGCAAGGCAGCCAGCAGCTACCGACACCTGCGCAGCAGGCGGCCCAGCAGGCGCAGGCCGAGCGGGCGCAGCAGGCGCTGAAGCGGCAGCTCGACCAGCAACTGGGCGTACCGGGCCAGCAGGCAGCCAAGCCGCCGCCGCCCCATGAACTTGGTGCGGTAGGTGCCGACGATCCGCGATCGAAGCTCCCGGCGGACCTGCGCCAGGCCTTGCAAGGCGTGCCCGACGATCCGGGTGCACTGCTGCGCCGCAAGTTTGAGCTGGAATACGAGCGCCGCCATGGCGGCGTGCCGGACGAGGATGGGCCGTGATGCTTCGACGACTGATTTCATTTCGGCGGCCGGCTTTGACCGTGAAGGTCAGACGGCCGGCCGTTCCTGGCCGCATGCTCCCGTGGCTGTGCCTGCTGCTGCTCCTCGCGGTGCCGCTGGTGGCGAGCGCCGCCAGCGTGCAGGCCACGCTGGATCGCAGCACCGTGCAGTTGGGCGAGACAGTGACGCTGAACCTGCACATCGCGGGAAGCGGCAGCGCGGCGATGCCCGACCTCGGCCCGTTGACGCAGGACTTCGACATCCTCGGCAGTTCGCAGAGCAGCAACCTCAGCATCATCAACGGTCAACGCAGCGCCGAGCTGGTGATCGGCGTGGTGCTGCGGCCGAAGCATGTAGGGACGATCGTCATCCCGTCGCTCGCCGTGGCCGGGGCGCAGACCGCGCCGCTGCGGTTGCAGGTCGATCCACCGAATCCGGCAACCGCGGCGGCGTCCGGCAAGAGCGTGTTCATGGAGGCCGAGGTCAAGCCCAGGCAGGCGTGGGTAGGCGAGCAGCTGAGCTATGTGGTCCGGCTGTACGTCAGCGGCGACATCACGAACGGCACGCTGGATGCGCCGCAGGTCGGTGGCGTGCAGCTGCGCCAGGTCGGCAACGACCTGCGGTACGACCAGATGCGCGGTGGCCGCGATTACCGCGTGATCGAGCGGCGCTACGCGCTGGTGCCGCAGCACGCGGGCACGCTGACGATCCCCGCGCTGGGTTTCCAGGGCGTGGCGCTGGACCCCAACGATCCCAACAGCTTCTTCGGCGCCGGCATGCAGGTCAGCGCCAGCGCTCCTGCGCAGACGGTGCAGGTGCAAGCCGTGCCGGCGAACTGGGGGCAGTCGGCATGGCTGCCGGCGCGCGCGCTCAGCCTCACGCTCACCGGGTGGCCGGATGCGGGTACGCCGGTGCGGGTGGGCCAGCCGATCAACCTCACCATGACACTCAGCGCCACCGGCCTGTCCGCCGACGCGCTGCCGCAGCTCAGCCTGCCCGCGATACAGGGCGCCACGGTGTATCCCGACCAGCCCAAGACGGCTACCGCCGAGGACGGCGCGTGGCTGCAGGGCAGCGTCGCGCGCGGCTTCGCGGTGGTGCCGGAGCGGGCCGGCATGCTGACCTTGCCCGCGACCACATTGCGCTGGTTCGACGTGACGTCGGGGCAGGAGCGCACCGCCGAGATTCCCGCGTGCAGCATCGCCGTGCTGCCGGCGGCGGGCATGGCGACATCATCGTCCGCCGCGGCGCCGGCAGCAGCGCCCGCGGCCGCTGTCCCTGCGACGCCCGCAGCCGCTGCCAGGGAACAAGGCGCGCCCTGGCGCTGGATCGCGCTGGCCAGCCTGCTGCTGTGGCTGCTCACCGTGCTGATGTGGTGGCTGTGGCGCCGCCGTGCGCCGCGTCGACCGGCGGCCGTCGTGCCGGGTGCCGCCGCCAGCGATTCCGTGCGCCAGTTGAAGCAGGCATTCCTCGCCGTGGCGCGCGGCGGCGATGCATCAGCGCAGTTGCGCGCCTTGCTGGCGTGGGCGCAGGCCGAGCGGCCGGCGATCCGTCATGCCGGCGAACTCGACGCTGCGCTGGCGGACGGGGAGCAGCGGCAGGCCATCGCCGCATTGCAGCGCCGCTGCTACGGCGGCGCGCCGGCGACGGCGGGCGACGACCTGGTGGAAGTCTTCCAGCGCGGCTTCGCGTGGCGCAGCGAGGAGCGCAAGGACGACGATGGCTTGCCGCCGCTGTACCCGTTCAAGCTCTAGCTGCCCGGGACCGCGCGCGGTGGCCCGGCGCAGCGGGTCTCCGTGCCCGTGGATCAAGCCTGGTCAAGCGCCAGCTGGAACACGGCACGCATCGGCTCGCCGCGGCAGCACAGGAGGATGTCGAGCGAGCCGTCCCGGGTCAGCGCGGCATGCAGCGTGCCGATGGCCACGGCCGCAGCCAGCGGCGGCGGGTAGCCGAACACGCCGCAACTGATCGCCGGAAACGCAACGCGGCGGAGGCCGTGTTCGCGTGCAAGCCGCAGCGCGTTGCGATGGCAGTTCGCGAGCAGGGTCGCTTCGCCGTGTTCGCCGTCCCGCCAGACCGGCCCCACGGTATGGATCACCCAGTGCGCGGGCAGGCCGAAGCCGGGTGTGATGCGCGCCTCGCCGGTGGGGCAGCGCACGCCCGGCGCGACCTGAGGAATCGCGCGGCAGGCGTCCACCAGCGCCGGACCCGCGGCGCGATGGATGGCGCCGTCGACCCCGCCACCGCCGAGCAGGGTTTCGTTGGCAGCGTTGACGATGGCGTCCACGGTCAGCGTGGTGATGTCGGCGGCGACAACGGCGAGAGGCATGTCCGCGCTATGCTTGGTCCGGTAACGGCGAGGTTGCGACGATCATGGCGAAAACGGAAGAGCTTTCCTTCGGCTACCTGCTGAACGACGTGACCTTGCTGTTCCGCAAGCACTTCGATCGGCGCGCGGTGAAGTTTGGCCTGACCCGTGCGCAGTGGCGCGCCACCAAGATGCTCTACCACCGGCCCGGCCTGCGCCAGAACGAGCTGGCCGAGGCGCTGGAAATGGAGCCCATCGCGGTGGGCCGGGTGATCGACCGCCTGCAGGCGGCCGGTTTCGTGGAGCGCCGGCCCGACCCCAACGATCGCCGCGCCTGGCGGCTGCACGTCACCACGCAGGCGCACGACGTGGTTGACGACATGGAACGCATCGCGTGCGAGTTGCGCCGCGAGGCCACCGTGGGCATCGAGTACGACGAGCTGAAGCACGCGCTGGAAGTCATCGGCCGGCTCAAGGAAAACCTGCAGGCGCTGGATGCGACCGAGGAGCCGCTCCTGCGCAAGGACTGAGCGGCCCCGCATCCGCCAGTGCCTGCCAGTGCTGCAGGGCGTGGACACTGCGGCGTCGGCGCGGCGCGGCTGCATATTGACCTTCAACGCACGGTCGCGTGGCGCTGGCATTGATGCCTCGCCAGCGCCGATCACCGCCCCCTCGTCGGCGGAGCGGGCAATCCGGAGTCGGCAGTACTCTCCCGGCAGTCCGTCGATCGAATACCGGCGAGCCGGTGCGACCAGCCTCGCGGTCGTGGGCTGCCTGCCGGTTTCCAGGGCGCTGGCAGCGGTGAGCCGGGTCTGCCTGGAGATGCCGCGGCAATGCGCTGGCGTCAAGCTCCGCCGGGGCGTCGCGGCTAGCGCTCTATCACTCGCTTGAATGGCGGCAACGCGCGCAGCATGCCGGCGCCGTAGCGCTTGGTGACCACACGGCGGTCCAGCAGCACGATGCGGCCGCTGTCGTTCTCGTTGCGGATCAGGCGGCCGCAATACTGGGTGAGCAGGCGGGTGGCCTCGGGGATGCTCACCTCAAGGAAGGGATTGCGGCCGCGCGACTCCAGCCACTCCGCGTAGGTGGCGCCCACCGGGTCGGTGGGCACGGCGAACGGCAACTGGGTGATCACCACCGTCTCGCACAGCTTGCCGGGCAGGTCGAGGCCTTCGCCGAAGCTGGCCAGGCCGAACAGCGTGCTGCCCTTGCCGGCCGCCACGTCGGCGACGTGCTCGGCGATCAGCTGCGTCTTGCCGAGCGAGCCCTGCGCGCGCACCTTGCGCACCTTGTCGATCGGCAGCTTCTGCAGCACGCGGTCCAGCTTGGCGCGCGAGGTGAACAGCACCAGGTTGCCGGCGTTCCAGTCCAGGTGTTCGGCCAACCAGTCGCTGATCGCCAGCGCGTGCTCCTCGCGCGCGTCGGGCAGGGCGTCCATCGCCGGCACCTCAAGCCGGGCTTGCGCCGCGAGATCGAACGGCGAGGGCAGGCTGAGCGTGGCCGCGTCGTCGGGCAGGCCCACGGCATCGGCGTAGCCGCGGAAGTTACCGCCTGCGCTCAGCGTGGCCGAGGTCAGCGCCACACCGCTGGCGTTGCCCCACAACACGCTGCGCAGCAGGCCCGCAGCGGACACCGCCGATGCGTGGCAGACCAGTTGCTGGTCCCCGGTGAGCGTGACCCAGCGTGCCAGTGGCGGTGCGTTGGCGGGGTCTTCCGCGGCCCACGCCTGCCAGCAGGCGGCCTGCTTGCCGATCCGTTCCAGCGCGATACCCAGCTCGCGCGACAAGGCGTCCTGGGTGGGGCCGCCATCGGTCATCTCCACCACTGCGCGGCGCACGGCGGCGAGCCAGCGCTGTACCTCGCTGGTCTGCACGCTGAGCATCCGCGCGTGCTCCACCCAGGCTTCCGGCAATCGTCCGAGCGAACCGCGGTACATCGGTTCGCTTTCGGCAGGATCGGGCAGCCAGCCGAGACGGATCTCCTTTTCCAGGGCTTCCAGCGCCTCGCCCAGTTCCTGCAGTTTCGCGTCGCCGGCGTCGAGCGTGAGCTTGCCGAGGTTTTCCTTGTCGGTGAGCGAATAGGCCGCATGCACCTGCCGTCCGAGCCGGCTCAGCTGGCGCACGGTGGAAGCCAGGTGCACGTCGGAGGCGCCGCGGTCGATCGCCTTGCCGGGGATGTGGTGGGCCTCGTCGAACACGTACAGCGTCTCGTCCGGACGGGGCAGGATCACGCCGCCCCATTGGTCGTCCTCGCCAGGCATGGTGAGGTCGGCCAGCACCAGGTCCTGGTTGGCTACGATGATGTCGGCGTCGTCCACCGCGCGGCGCGCGGCGAAGAATGGGCAGACCATGAACTGGCCGCACTTGCGGTTGGTGCAGCCACCGGCGCTGGTGGTGAGCAGGGGGCGCAGCAGGTCGCCCACCGGCTCGGGCGCGGCGTCCATGTCGCCGTTCCACGTGCCCTCGTCATAGGCCTGCGCGAGCTTCGACAAGGCCTGCTTGTCGCGCTCCGCCGGCGGCTTGCTCCACAGCGCGAGGTCGGCGTCGAAGCCGAAGCTCGATTGCGCCGATCCGGCGAGGCTGTTGCGTGCCATCGCCAGGTTGCGCGGGCACAGGTAGCGGCCGCGGCCCTTGGCCAATGCCACCTTCGCGGCGTGGCCGGAGAGCTGCAGGTAGAGCGGGATGTCGCGCTCGACCAGTTGCTCCTGCAGTGCCACGGTGGCGGTGGCGATCAGCAGCTTCTTCTTCTGCGCGCGCGCCACTTCGTGGCCAGCGATCAGGTAGGCCATGGACTTGCCGGTGCCGGTGGGCGCCTCGATCGCGGCGACGCCACCCTCGCTGGCCAGCGCCTTGGCCACCTCGGCGATCATCTTTCCCTGCGATGCGCGGGGGCGGAAGCCGGGCAGGCCGTCTTTCAGGCGCGCGTAGGCGGCGCGGATGGCGTCCTTGGTGGCGTCGGCAAGCATGGGGGAATCCGGGGCGAGTCGGCCATTCTAGTGGGCGGAGAATTCACCGGGGCACGCTGGGCGACACCGTAGCGGCGCGCTACCATCGCTCCCAGGGGGAATCGTCAGCGCATGAATCGACTCGACGGGCCGCAGGTTGAGATTCCGAATGAGGCGGATCAACTGGCCTGGTTGGGGCGGTTGATCGGTGCGACCACGCCGCAGGCGGTGGCCGCCTTGACGGCGGAACTGGTGCGCTGCTGTCCGGCATGCAGCAACGCCCGCGTATGGTGGCTGGAACGTGGCGAATGCCGCGCCACCGGTGGTGATCCGGACGCGCGAATGGAAGCCTGGCTTCGGTCCGCGTCGGATGATGACCGTGAAGCGCCGATTTCGGTCGGCCGCGAATGCGCGATAAGGCTGGCGCCGCGCGTGCCCGCCGCCTTGACGCTGACGCCGGCGGATGCGCAGGTTGGCCAGCGGTTGCGCGAGGCGCTGGCGCCCTGCCTTGCGCTGGCTGGCCGGCAATTGCAGCAATTGCTCGCGCTGGGCGAATTGCGGGATTCGCATGACCAACTCGAGCGTTCGGAAAACCTGCAGCGCGCGCTGTTCGCCATTTCCGACCTCGCCGGCGCCGACCGCGACATGGACGAGCTGCTGCGCGGCATCCACGGCATCGTCGGCACGCTGATGTACGCGGAGAACTTCTACATCGTCCGCCACGACGCCGAGCGTGGCACCACGCGCTTCCTCTATTACGCCGACACGGTGGACGTCGAGGGTCCCGACATCGTGCGCGAGGAGTCGCTGGAGGCGATGCGTGGTTCGCTTACCTGGCACCTGCTGGTGCACGGCCGGCCGATGATGGGCAGCCCCGAGCAACTGGCTGCACAGACCAGCGGGCCGCTGGAGGTGATCGGCACGGACAGCGAGGACTGGCTGGGCGTGCCGATGCTGCGCGACGGTCGGGTGCACGGCGCGCTGGTGGTGCAGAGCTACCGGCCGGGCATCGGCTACACCAGCGAGGATCGCGCGGTGCTGGAGTTCGTCGCCCAGCATGTGCTCACCGCGCTGGAGCGCAAGCAGAGCAAGGACGAACTGGAGCGCAGGGTGCAACAGCGCACCAGCGAGCTGGCCACCGCCAACCGCGAGTTGCAGGAGGAAGTGCAGGAGCGCCAACGGGCGGAGCGCCTGCAGTCGGTACTGTTCCGGCTGGCCGAACTGGGTACGGCGGACATCGACGAAGGTGCGTTCTACCGTCACGTGCACGCCGAGGTAGGCAGCCTGCTGGACGCCTCGAACTTCTACATCGCCCTGCTTGACGAGCAGCGGCAATGGCTGGACTTCCCGTACTACGTCGACGCCGGCGTGCAGAGCGCCTTCGGCGTGCCGATGGAGCATGGCGTGACCGCCTACGTGCTGCGCACCGGCAAACCCTTGCTGGCCAACCGGCACCAGCTCGATGCGCTGGCGGCCGCGGGCGAGGTGGTGCCCAGCATCATCGGCACGCCGTCCTCGTCGTGGCTGGGCGTGCCGCTGCGCACCGGCGAAAAGGTCATCGGCGTGGTCACCGTGCAGAGCTATGTCGACGAGACCTATTTCGGCATCGCGGACCAGGAGCTGCTCAGCTTCGCCGCGATGCAGATCGCCAACAGCATCCAGCGCCGCCGCGCCGCTGCCGCACTGCTGCAGGCCAACCTGCAGCTGGAGCACCGGGTGGAGGAACGCACCCGCGAACTGCGCGAGCAGATCGCCGAGCGCGAGCAGATCCAGCGGCAATTGCGCCACGAGGTGATGCACGATCCACTCACCGGCCTGCCGAACCGTGGCTTCCTGCGCGAACGGTTGGGCGAGCGACTGGCGCGGCTGTCGGCGGGCGCGCCCTGTGCGCTGCTGTACCTGGACGTGGACCGCTTCAAGGTGATCAACGACAGCCTGGGCCACCTGGCCGGCGATGCTTTCCTGCAGGCCGTGGCGAACCGCCTGCGCGCCTGCGTGGTCGCACCGGACGTGGTGGCGCGGCTGGCCGGCGACGAGTTCGCGATCTTGCTGGACGCCGTGGTCGAGCCGGTGGTGGCCGAACGCATGGCGCAGGGCGTGCTGCACGCGCTG
>JAJZGE010000041.1 GCA_021798675.1 Pseudomonadota bacterium
TCTCCTTCGCGGCCTGTGAAGAACGCTCAGCCAACTTGCGCACCTCGTCGGCGACCACCGAGAAACCCAGCCCGTGTTCGCCGGCGCGCGCTGCCTCGATCGCCGCATTGAGGGCCAGCAGGTTGGTCTGGCTGGCGATCTCGCCGATTACCTTGATGATTTCGCCGATGTCTTCGGACGACCTGTTGATCAGCGCCATTGCCTCGATCGACTTGTCGATCGCCTTGGCGCCGCGTTCAGCCTCCTGCTGGGTATCCCTGGCGAGCTGATCCGCGCTTTTGGCGTTACTGGCAATTGAACTGATCGATGCGGTCAATTCCTCGATGGTAGCGTTCATCTCCTCGACCGTGGCGCCAAGCAACTGTGTACCGCTGGCGACCGAATCGGATTGACTGGCAATCTCGGTGGATGTCTGCGAAAAGCGGTTGGCGCCGCTGATCAGCTTGGCGATCACGTTGCGCAAGTCGCCCATCATCCGTTGAATTCCGGCAGCGAGCTGGTCGACTGGATCGCTGCCTTCCAGCGCGATCTCGCCGGTGAGGTCCCCTGCGGCCGCCTTGCGCACCGTCTCCAGCAAAAGGTCTACCTTGCGCTGATCGTTTTCTGCACGACGCTTGAAAGACTCCTCGAGTTCGGCCTGGGCGGTGACCACGCTGGCGAACTTGATTATTTTGTAGAGTCGCCCTTCTGGGTCGTATACCGGGTTGTAGGTGGCTTGCAGCCAAACGCTGAGCCCACTCTTGTCAACTCGCCGATAGCGCCCGGAATGGAACTCGCCGTTACGTAGCTTCTGCCAGAAGGCGGCGTACTCGGGGCTGGTCGTGTCGGCTTCGTCGCAGAAGATACGATGGTGCTTGCCACGTATCTCCTCCTGCGTGTAGCCAATGGCTGCGAGAAAGTTTGCGTTAGCGACGAGTACCTGTCCGTCTAGGTCGAACTCGACCACCGCTTGTGTCCTGTCCAGCGCCGCCATCTTGCCTTCCACTTCGGCCGCCCGATTGCGCGAGGTGGTGATGTCGGTGGCGAACTTGACTATCTTGTAGGGCCGGCCTTCGGTATCCAGCACCGGGTTGTAGGACGCATTGAGCCACACCTCGCCGCCGTCTGCGGTAATGCGCTTGTATTCGCCCTTGGTGAAGTCGCCACTGCTGAGGCGATCCCAGAACTTGCTGTAGTCGTCGCTGGCGACGTAGACCGGATCGCAGAAGATGCGGTGATGCTTGCCGCGGACCTGTTCGAGCGAATAGCCCATCAGGTCCAGGAAATTTTCATTTGCGTCCAGGATCTTGCCCTTGAGGTCGAACTCGATGATTGCCTGAACGCGATGCAGTGCCTTGCTCAGCGAGCGCATTTCAAGGAGTTCGAGCTGCTGATCCGATGTTTCCTTGCCCATGGTGTGTTGCCCTCCCGCGAGAACCGGTAGAAGGTGGTGAGGGCGGGGGACTCAAGCATCTGGTTGCGGGCCGTCAAGCGGTGAGCACGCATACAAGCCCAGATGTCGCTTGAGCTCGTCCCTCGCGATTGAAAGGTATGAAAACGTGGTGCAACCGGGGCCGGTCACACTTGGGTTCGTTGCGCGGTTATCGTGCAATCGTTTGCAAACTTGAGCCCCGCCCATGGGTGGGGCCGGCGATTTTGTGATTCAGTTCACATTTTTCGCCCGGAGCTCTGCCCGCCCGGGTGGTCGGTCAAGCCCTGCCGTGTAGGCGTAGCTCGCGCCACGACTTCGCAAAAGTCGAATTTTCCGATGGCGGCAAGGCCGGATCAGCGACTTGGCCATCTGGGATGGTGAGCAGATTCCGGTGGCTGTCGCCGATGGCCGCTCCCTCTCGCTTTACAGGTGTAGCCAAGTCGAGGATCATGGAATACAAATGTACTCCATGTCCGACCTCAGTTCGCGCCGCGCCGCCATCCTCACCTTCATCCGCGAGCGGGTGACGGAGCACGGGCAGCCACCGTCCCTTGCCGAGATCGCCGAGGCCGGCGGCCTGGCCTCGCGCGGGGCAGCGCGCAAGCACGTGCTGGCGCTGGCCGAGGCGGGGCTGATCGAGGTGGCACCCGGGCAGGCGCGCGGCATTCGCCCGACCGGTTCGCGCACCGCGTTGCTGCAGGTGCCGGTGCTGGGGCGGGTGGCGGCAGGCACGCCGATCGGCGCCGACGCCGGGCTGGTCGATACGCTGTCGCTTGACGCGCGACTGTTCTCTCCACGGCCGGACTATCTCTTGCGCGTGCAGGGCGATTCGATGATCGGGGACGGCATCCTCGATGGCGACCTGGTCGGCGTGCACCGCACGCCGGAAGCCCGCGACGGCCAGCTAGTGGTGGCCCGGCTCGAAGGCGAGCTGACGATCAAGCGGCTGGCCCGCGGCAAGGGCGGGATCCGGCTGCTGCCGCGCAATCCAGCCTACGCGCCGATCGAGGTACGGCGCGGCCAGGACTTCGCCATCGAGGGCGTGTTCTGCGGCCTGGTACGCCGGGGGTGACATGGGCGTGGTGGTGGCGATCGATGCACTGCTGCAGCCGCAGCGGGTCTGGCGTGGTCGGCTCGCGGCGGCGGCGGCCGGGGCGCAGCCTACCGGCCATGCCGGCCTGGACGCGGTGCTACCCAGTGGCGGCTGGCCCGAGGCCGCGCTGAGCGAGCTGCTGATCCCGGCCGACGGCGTGGGCGAACTGCAATTGCTGTGGCCGACCCTGGCGCGCCTGTCGCAGGCGGGCGAGCGCATCGTGCTGGTCGCACCGCCGTACCTGCCGTTCGCGCCGGCGTGGCGGCAGGCCGGGGTGGATCTCGGCCGCTTGCAGGTCGTGCGCGCAGGGACATCGCGCGATGCCTTGTGGGCGACCGAGCAGTGCCTGCGCTCGGGCAGCTGCGGCGCCGTGCTGTGCTGGCCGCTGGGCGCCGACGACCGCGCGCTGCGCCGCCTGCAGGTCGCAGCGGCCTCGGGGCGCACGCTGGCATTCGCCACGCGGTCGCTGGCCGTGGCCATCCATCCGTCGCCGGCGGCGCTGCGCATCGCCATCGACGCGGCGCCGGCACAATGGCGCGTGCTGAAGTGCCGCGGCGGGGCGGTGCCGGCGCAGCCGATCCCGCGGACGGGATGAGCCGTGCGCTGGGCCTGCATCCTGTTGCCGCATCTCGCGCTGGACGGCGTGCTACGCCGCTGCGCGGATCCGCACGCGCCCCGTGTGCTGGTGGGCGGATCGGCGCAACGACGCATGCTCCACGCGGTCAATCCCGCGGCGCGGGCACTGGGCCTGCGCCGCGGCATGGTGTTGACCGCGGCGCAGGCGCTGGCCCGCGGCTTCGCGACGGACGCCTATCGACCCGAGGAGGAGGGGCGCTGGCACCGTTTTCTTGCAGCCTGGGCCTACGGCTACAGCTCGCAGGTCAGCCTGCAGCTCCCGCAGGCGCTGGTGCTGGAGATCCAGGGCAGCCTGGGCTTGTTCGGACCCTGGCCGCGCTTCGAGGCGCGCCTGCGCGAAGAGCTGGCGGCGCTCGGTTTCCGGCATCGCATCGTCGCCGCGCCCAACCCGGTGGCCGCGCGCGTACTGGCCAACGCGCACGACGGACTGGCCATCGAAGGCGATGCGCCGATGCGCCGCGCACTGGGGCAGCTGCCGATCCAGCGCGCAGGCTTCGCGCCGGACGCGGCCACCGCCTTCGCACGCATGGGCCTGCGCACGCTGCGCCAGGTGTGGGCGTTGCCGCGCGACGGCCTGGCGCGTCGCTTTCCGCGCGAGTTGCTGCTGCACCTCGATGCGATGCTGGGCGAACGCGAGTTGGCGCTGGAAAGCTACCGCCCGCCGGATCGTTTCGACCTGCGGATCGAGCTCGGCCATGAAGCCGAATCGTCCCAGGCGCTGCTGTTCCCGCTGAGGCGGCTGACCGCGGACCTCGCTGCCTTCCTGGCCGGACGCGACGGCGGCGTGCAGCGCTTCGAGCTGCAGCTGGAACACGACCGTGGCGCCGGTACCCGGGTGCCGGTGGGCCTGCTCACGCCCGAGCGCGATGCGGCGCTGCTGTTCGAGCTCGCCCGCGGCCGGCTGGAGCAGGTGCAACTGCCGGCGCCGGTCCGCGCGATCGCGCTTGGTGCCGCCGAACTACCGCCCTTCGTGCCGGTGCATCGCGAGCTGTTCGACCCGCGGCCACAGCAGGCAATGCCATGGGAGTCATTGCGCGAACGGCTGCGCGCGCGCCTGGGCGAAGACGCCGTGCACGGCGTGCAGGCACATGCCGATCATCGCCCCGAGTGCGCTTCGCTCAGTCCGCCGGACATGCCGACGCGGCGCGAGGGTGTATCGACGGACGTCGCGCACGGTCCGCGCCCCGGCTGGCTGTTGGCGAAGCCCGTGCCGCTGCGCGGACCGATGCCTCGGCTCCTCGCTGGCCCCGAGCGCATCGAGAGCGGCTGGTGGGACGGCGGCGACGTGCGCCGCGACTACTACCTCGCGCGGCTGGCGGACGGGCAGGATGCCTGGGTGTTCCGCCCGGTCGGCGGCGGCGGCTTCATGCTGCACGGCTGGTTCGCGTGAGCTACGCCGAGCTGCATTGCCTGTCCAACTTCAGCTTCCAGCGCGGGGCTTCGAGCGCGCACGAGCTGTTCGAGCGCGCGAAGCGTCACGGCTACGAAGCGCTGGCGATCACCGACGAATGCACGCTGGCCGGCATCGTGCGCGCGTGGCAGGCGGCGAAGGCGGTGGGCCTGCCGCTGGTCGTGGGCAGCGAGGTGCGGATCGACGGCGGCCCGAAACTGGTGCTGCTGGTGGAAGCGATCGAAGGCTACCGGGTGCTGTGCCGGCTGATCACCGACGCGCGCCGGCGCGCGGCCAAGGGCGCCTACCAACTGCTGCGGGAAGACTTTCCGCACACGACCGACGGCCTGCTCGCGCTGTGGCTGCCGGACGACCCGCACGACGCGCGGGAAGGGGAGTGGCTGCGCGCGCGCTTCCCGCAGCGGCTGTGGATCGCGGCGGAACTGCACCGCGGCCCGGACGACGCGGGGCGGCTGGCGCAGCTGCAAACGCTGGGCCGCGCGCTGCAGCTGCCGCTGGTCGCCGCCGGCGACGTGCACATGCATGCCCGCGGACGCCGCGCGCTGCAGGACGTGATGACGGCGATCCGGCACCACACCAGCGTGGCCGAGGCCGGCACGCGGCTGTTCCCCAATGGCGAGCGCCACCTGCGGCCGCTGCCTGCGCTGGCCGAGCTGTATCCGCCGGAGCTGCTGGCCGAGTCGGTGCGCATCGCCCAACGCTGTACGTTCGACCTCGGCCAGTTGCGCTACCGGTACCCGCGCGAGCTGGTGCCCGACGGGCAGACGCCGGCCTCGTGGTTGCGCCAGCTGACGGAGCAAGGCTTGCACTGGCGCTGGCCGGGCGGCATCCCGGCGAAGGCGCGCACCCTGGTCGAGAAGGAGCTGGCGCTGGTCGCCGAGCTGGGCTACGAGAGCTACTTCCTCACCGTGCACGACATCGTGTGCCATGCCCGCAGCCGCGGCATCCTCTGCCAGGGGCGCGGTTCCGCGGCTAACTCGGTGGTCTGCTACGCGTTGGGCATCACCGAGATCGATCCCGACCGCATCGGCATGCTGTTCGAGCGCTTCGTCTCCAAGGAGCGCAACGAGCCGCCGGACATCGACGTCGACTTCGAGCACGAGCGGCGTGAGGAAGTGATCCAGTATGTGTTCGCGCGCTACGGCCGCCACCGTGCGGCGATCACCGCGGTGGCCAGCACCTACCATGGCGCCGGCGCGGTACGCGACGTGGCCCGCGTGCTGGGACTACCACCCGACCAGGTGGATGCATTGGCACGCTGCTTCGGGCACTGGAACGACGCGCTGCCCCCCGCCGCGCAGCTGCGCGAGCAGGGCTTCGACCCGGACAGCCCGCTGCTGCACCGGGTGCTGGTGCTCACCGCCGAACTGATCGGCTTCCCGCGCCACCTGTCGCAGCACCCCGGCGGCTTCGTGATCTCCGAGCAACCGCTGCACGAGCTGGTGCCGGTGGAGAACGCCAGCATGGAAGGCCGCACCGTGGTGCAGTGGGACAAGGACGACCTCGATGCGGTGGGCCTGCTCAAGGTCGACATCCTGGCGCTGGGCATGCTGAGCGCCCTGCGCCGCTGCCTTGAACTGGTCGGGCACCATCATGGCCGCGCGCTGACGCTGGCGACGATCCCGCCGGAGGATCCCGACACCTACGCGATGATCGGCAGGGCCGACACCGTCGGCGTGTTCCAGATCGAGTCGCGGGCGCAGATGGCGATGCTGCCGCGGCTCCAGCCGCGCAACTTCTACGATCTGGTGATCGAGGTGGCGATCGTGCGGCCGGGGCCGATCCAGGGCGACATGGTGCATCCCTACCTGCGCCGTCGCACCGGCGAGGAGCCGGTGAGCTATCCCTCGGAGGCGTTGCGCGAGGTGTTCGAACGCACCCTCGGCGTGCCGCTGTTCCAGGAACAGGTGATGCAATTGGCGGTGGTGGCGGCCGGTTACACGGCGGGTGAGTCGGACGAACTGCGGCGTTCGATGGCCGCATGGAAGCGCCACGGCGGGCTGGAGCACCATCGCGACAAGCTGACCCGGGGCATGCTGGAGCGCGGTTACACGGCCGAGTTCGCGGCGCGCATCTTCGAGCAGATCAAGGGCTTCGGCAGCTACGGCTTCCCGGAGTCGCACGCGGCCAGCTTCGCGCTGCTCACCTATGCCAGCTGCTGGCTCAAGCGCCACTACCCGGCGGCCTTCGCCTGTGCGCTGATCAACAGCCAGCCGATGGGCTTCTACAGCCCCGACCAGCTGCTGCAGGACGTGCGCCGCCATGGCGTGGCGGTGCTGCCGGCCGACGTGCGCCACAGCGACTGGGACTGCACGCTGGAGCCGGACCGGCGCGGCGGCCACGCCCTGCGCATGGGCCTGCGCATGGTGCGCGGATTGGCCGAGGACGATGCACGATGCATCGAGCAGGCGAGGGCGCTGCGACCGTTCGCCGACATTGCCGACCTGTGCGAGCGGGCCGCACTCGACCCGCGTGCACGCGAGCGGCTGGCCGATGCCGGCACGCTGCGCGGACTGGCTGGCCATCGACACCGGGCGCGCTGGGCGGTGGCTGGCGTGGAGCCGCAGCGTCCGCTGTTCGGAGCGGCGACGCAGCCGCGGGAAGCACCGGTGAGCTTGCCGCTGCCAGGCATCGGCGAGGACCTGCGGGCGGACTACGCCATGCTCGGCACCACGCTGGGCCGGCATCCGCTGGCCCTGTTGCGCACGCAACTGCGCGCGCGGCGCTGCCGCAGCTCGAAGGAACTGGTGGACATCCCGCCCGGCCGCACTATCGTCGCGGCCGGTCTGGTGGTCGGCCGCCAGCGACCGCAGACCGCCAGCGGCGTCACCTTCGTCACGCTGGAGGACGAGCACGGCATGATCAACGTGGTGGTCTGGCGCCAGCTGGCCGAGCGGCAGCGCCGCCCCTTCCTGGAATCGCGCCTGCTGATGGTGGAAGGCAGGCTGGAGGCCGAGAGCGGCGTGCGCCACCTGATCGCCCGGCACCTGCACGACCTGACGCCACTGCTGAGCAGCCTGGATGTGCGAAGCCGGGACTTCCGATGACGAGGAGCAACCGGGTTCTTTCGATCGTGTATCCGTCGTGCTGGCCCAGCACGACCGGCGAGGCTTCAAACCGCGACTACGAACACTTCGTGCGTTTACAGCACGGCGGCTGAGGGGATCACGGCCGCAGCCTTGGCTTGACCCAGGCAAGCAGCCTCACCGTGCATTGTTCTCCGACATCACGATGGTCTCGGCGATTCGGTCGTGAACGGTCTGCGAGTTCGGATGGATGAAGTACTGCAGGAAACCGGAGCCCAGTTCAAGCGCCGACACCCCGTAGCCAAGCGCCCGTTCGATGCTTTGCCAGAGAGTGATACGGTCATGCGCGAGCGACACGACACGGATTCGCAGGAGGCGCTTGACCGGGGTCTGGCCATGACCGAGGTAGGTGAGCGTGCCGAGGTACAGCACGACGATCGCCAGCGCCCACCCGGTTCCCAGGCCGACCACTTTTACGCCGACGCCTGTGGCAGCCGTCAGGTTCGAATTGGCCATGCGCCAAAGGATGGTTACCGTGATTGCGGCGAGATTGAAGATGACGAGATCGACCGCCATGGCGGTCGCACGACGCGGGAAGGACGCGAGACGCCGGCCTTCGAGCGACAGCTGCCGAGGGGCGCAAACGATCAGATGCGAGCAGTTGTTTTAACGTAGGCGTGTTGAGCCACCTTGTGTGATGCGACAACGGGGTTGAGCCGTGGCCAAGCCAGTCTCTTGAGTGAGGAAACGCCCCGGCGCGGTCCAGCGGCACACGACAAATTACCCCGAAGGGGCGTCCGCGGTGCATGGATGCGCGCCGGGGTCAGCGCGATGCGCGGTCGATCTCGGCACGCAGCTGGTCGCGCATCCGCTTCCGTACGGCTGGCGGCACGTCGATCCGCTTCAAGTGGGTCCCGAGCATGTGCAGGTCCTGGATGCGCCCGAGGCGGTCCGACTGTCTGTTCAGCGCGTGGATGGACGTGTGATGGGGATCACGGGGAGGTCCTTTCCACGAGGGCTGCCTTTTCCGCGCCGCGCGGATCACCTGGTATTGCATGCGCAGGCGTCGCAGGCGCCGACGCCAGTGGTGGCTGCTGTCGGCCCCCGGCTCCTGTCGTGCCTTGCGTTCGGCCTTCACCAGCCGGCGTGCACTGCGGGCGATACCCTCGGCAAGGTCGCTGTCGTCGAGGCGATGCCACGGCAACGCCGCAATCGCCTGGGCAAGGGTGTCGAGGCGGGCCCGCCGCGAAGCGAACTCCGGATCCGCGGCAAGGGCTTTCGCGAGAAGCTTCTCGCGTCGCGCGGCGAGCTGCACCACGGCGGCGGGCCAGGTGTCCTGCCCGCCATCCAAGGCGAGGCCGCTGCCCGTCACCACCACGACGTGCGCGTCACGCAGGTCCGACAGGTCGACGCAGAGCTGTCGCAGCCCCTTGTCGATGACA
>JAJZGE010000042.1 GCA_021798675.1 Pseudomonadota bacterium
AGCTGGGGCTGTCGGTGCGCACCGTGCTGGCCCAGGCGGCGCTGGAGACCCAGTGGGGCAAGCACATGCCGCGTGGGCCGGACGGCTCGACCAGCTTCAACCTGTTCGGCATCAAGGCCGGCAGCAACTGGGACGGGCACAAGGTCAGCGTGCCGACGCTGGAGTACGTGAACGGCGTGGCGGTGCGCAGGCATGCGCAGTTCCGTGCCTACGACTCGCCGGCGCAGTCGTTCAAGGACTATGCCAACCTCATCGCCACCGATCCGCGCTATGCCGCCGTGCGCGGCCATGGCGACGACGTGCGGGGCTTCGCCAACGCGCTGGTGCGCGGCGGCTATGCCACCGACCCGGGCTATGCCGCCAAGATCGCCGCCGTCGCCGCCAGCCCGCAGATGCGCGAGGCGCTGGCGGCCCTCAAGAATCCGGCCGACCTGCCGAATCCCTAGGCGTCACCCAGAGGTTTAGGCCATGTCCAGCCTGCTCAACATCGGCGTTTCCGGGCTCAACGCTGCCCAGATCGGCCTTCAAGTCACCGGCAACAACATTTCCAATGCCGGTACGGACGGCTACAGCCAGCAAAGCGTGGTGCAGGTGGACCAAGTTGGCCAGAACAACGGCCGCTACACCATGGGCACCGGCGTGGACGTGGTCTCGGTGCAGCGCGCCTACAGCCAGTACCTCACCCAGTCGGTGTGGAGCAGCTACAGCGGGATGCAGGGCGCCAGCACCACCAACGACCTGAACACCGCGCTCAACGGGCTGCTGAAGAACAGCGGCAACCTGCAATCCTCGCTGGACACTTTCTACGGCGCCTTCAATGCCGTGGCCAATGCACCGCAGGACCCGTCCGCGCGGCAGGCCGCGTTGGGCGACGCAGCCGCCCTGGTGCAGACCTTCAATACCTTCGGCCAGCAGCTCGACCAGCAGCGCCAGCAGATCAACACGCAGATCTCCGACACGGTCGGCAACATCAACTCGCTGGCCAAGCAGATCGCCGCGCTCAACACCAGCATCAGCCAGGCCGGCAATACCCAACCCAACGCCCTGCTCGACCAGCGCGACAGCCTGGTCAAGCAACTGGCCGGCGCTACCGGCATCTCGGTTGCCGCGCAGCCCGACAACACGCTGAGCATCTACAGCACCTCCGGCCAGACCCTGGTGAGCGGCGGCTACTCCTACGGCCTGCAGGCCGGCGGCAGCCCCTACGACAGCGGCACCACCGACGTGCTCAACGCCAGCGGCACCGACATCACCTCCAGCCTGTCCGGCGGTTCGCTGGGCGCGCTGCTGTCGTATCGCACGAATACGCTCGATCCGGCGCAGAACCAGCTGGGCCGCGCCGCGCTGGCACTGGCACAAGGCGTCAACGGCCAGCAGGCCAAGGGCCTCAACCTGGTCGGCGCGCAGGGCCAGCCGATCTTCGTGGTGCCGTATCCGAGCGTGGCCGCCTTGAAGGCCTACGCCGGCACTGCGTCGGTGAGCGCGAGCGTGAGCAATCTCTCCGCACTCACCAATGACAACTACATCCTTACCTACACCGGCAGCAGCACCTCGCCGTCGGTGAACGGCTGGCAGCTCAACACCACCAGCGGCAACCCGGTGGCGTTGACCGCCAATTCCAACGGCACGCTGTCGGCCAATGGCCTCACCTTCGCCGTGTCCGGCACCGCGCAGGTCGGCGACAGTTTCCAGATCCGGCCGACCCAGGACGTCGCCACCGGCCTGGCGCTGGCCACCACCGATCCGTCCGCCATTGCCGCGGCCTCCGCGCTGCAGGGCACGGCGGCGACGGCCAATACCGGAAGCGCCGCGATCAGTTCGGTGGGCGTGGTCGACAGCACCAATGCCAATCTGTTTTCCGGCGCCACGGTCACCTTCGGGGCCGGCGGCAGCTATACCGTGGCCGACGGCGCGGGCAATACCACCAGCGGGACCTATGCCAGCGGTACCCCGATCCAGTTCGATGGCTGGAGCCTGAGCCTCAGCGGCACGCCGGCCAGCGGCGACAGCTTCAGCGTGGCGAAGAACAGCGGCGGCCTCAACAGCAACGGCAACGCGCTGGATCTCGCCGGGCTGGCCAATGCCGGGGTGCTCGACGGCGGCACCACCAGCGTGGTCGGGGCCTACGCGAACCTGACCAACCAGATCGGCGTGGCCGGCAGCATGGCCAGCAATGCCCTGACCACCCAGACCGGCCTCTACAACCAGGCGGCCAGTGCCCAGCAGAGCCTGGCCGGCGTCAACCTGGACCAGGAGGCGGCCAATCTCGTCAAGTACCAGCAGGCCTACCAGGCGTCCGCGCAGGTGATCTCCATCTCGCAGACCATATTCGCCAGCCTGATCACTGCCGTCCAGGCCTGACCGAGGGTTCGTCCATGATCCGCATTTCCACCAGTTGGATGTACCAGCAGTCGCTTTCGAGCATCCTCAACCAGCAGAGCGCGACCGCTGTCACGCAGAACCAGGTGAGCAGCGGCCAGCGCATCAACCTGGCCTCCGACGACCCGGGCGGCGCCACCCAGGTGGTGTCGCTCAACCACGTGCTGGCGGACGCGGCGCAATACACCTCCAACATCAACGACGCGAACGCGCGCCTCTCCACCGAGAGCAGCACGCTGGCCTCCTTCAATTCGCTGTTGAACCAGGCGCGTTCGATGGCGATCCAGGGCATCAACGGCACGCTGTCGAACGCCGACCGGCAGGACATGGCCACCCAGCTCGGCCAGATCCGCGCACAGCTGGTGCAACTGGCCAACACTACCGATGCCAACAACAATGCGCTGTTCGCCGGTACCAGCACGACCACCACGCCGTTTGTCCTCAACAGCGATGGCTCGGTGACCTACAACGGCAACAGCGACAACCAGATGACGGCCATCGGCAGCGGCTTGCGCATCCCAAACAGCGACGCGGGATCCGGCCTGTTCATGAACATCCCGGCCGGCAACGGTTCGTTCGTCGCCAGCGCGGCAGCCGGCAACACCGGCAGCTTGCTGGTGGGTGCCAACAGCGTCACCAACACCACGGCCTGGAACGCAGCCCCCGCCGCCGGGCCGGTGAACTATGCGATCACCTTCGATGCCGCCGGTAACTGGACGGCCAGCGACGTGAATCACGGCAACGCCACGGTGGCCACCGGCACCTACAAGGACGGCGGCAGCATCAGTTTCAACGGCATGAGCATCGCGCTGAGCGGCACGCCCGCCGCCGGCGACTCGGTGAGCGTGCAGTCCGGCCAGACCCAGAACGTCTTTGCCACGCTGACCAACATGGTCAACGCGCTCAACGACACCGGCAGCAACAACGCGCAGCTCAGCAACACGCTGAGCCGCCAGATCGAGTCGCTGGACCAGGCGCAGAACCAGGTTTCCGCCACCCAGACCGACGTGGGCGGCCGCCTGAATCGGCTCACCCAACAGCAAAGCAACTACAGCAACCTCACGCTGACCTACCAGACCGTGCTCTCCGGCGTGCAGGACACCAACCTGGCCAGCGCCATCAGCCAGTTGTCGCTGCAGTCCACCGCGCTACAGGCCTCGATGCAGACCTTCGCGAAAATGCAGGGCATGAGCCTGTTCAACTACATCCATTAGTCGCTCCGCTGCACTTTCGCTCCTGCACAAACCGCCCGTGGCCTTGCCCAGGCGGTTTGCTTTTGTGCGTGCCCGGTCAGCGGCAATCGTTGGCGCGGTATGTGCTTCACGGCTTGGGCGGGGCTGGAATGGCGCACGGTACCGACGTTGCAGTCGCAAGGCGCCGGCAATTTGACGCAATAAAACCGCGCCAGCCCGGACGCGCATCCACCACGCAAGTCGTCGCCGGAATCAACCATGCCGATCAAGCCCATCCGCAGCCAGGCCGACCTCGCCCTCCACGGCGCGCCGCCCGCGTATGCCGAGGCGCTGCACGTGGGGCGGCCAAACATCTGTGACCGCGAGGCGTTCCTGCAGCGCATGGGCCAGGTGCTGGACAACCAGTGGCTGACCAACAACGGCCCATTGGTGCAGGAGTTCGAGCAGCGCATCGCCGAACGCCTCGGCGTGAAGCATTGCGTGGCGATGTGCAACGGCACCATCGCACTGGAAATCGCCATCCGCGCGCTGGGCTTTTCCGGCGAGGTGATCGTCCCCTCGTGGACCTTCATCGCCACCGCGCACGCGCTGTACTGGCAGGACATCACGCCGGTGTTCGCCGACATCGACCCCGTCACGCACAACCTCGACCCGGCCGCGGTGCGGCGCATGATCACGCCGCGTACCAGCGGCATCATCGGCGTGCACCTGTGGGGCCGCGCCGCACCCGCCGACGAACTGCAGGCGATTGCCGACGAACACGGCCTCTGCCTGATGTTCGATGCGGCACACGCCTTCGACAGCACGTACCGCGGGCAGCCCATCGGCCGCTTCGGCCGCTGCGCGGTGTTCAGTTTCCACGCCACCAAGGCGTTCAACACGATGGAAGGCGGGGCGGTCACCACCGACGACGACGAACTGGCTGAGGCCATGCGCCTGATGCGCAACTTCGGCTTCGCCGGCTACGACAACGTGATCCACCCTGGCACCAACGGCAAGATGATCGAAGCCTGTGCCGCGATGGGACTGGCCAACCTCGATGGCTTTGACGGCGTGGTCGCGACCAACCGTCGCAACCATGCCGCGTACCGCGAGGCGTTCGCCGGCGTCCCCGGCATCACCCTGCTCGAGTACGACCCAGCCGAACGCAACAGCCATCACTACGCGGTGATCGAGGTCGACGCGTCCTGCCCGGTCTCGCGTGACCACATCATCGACGCGTTGCACGCCGAGAACATCCTGGTGCGCAAGTACTTCTGGCCGGGCTGCCACAGGATGAAACCCTACCGCGACCTGTTTCCCCACGCCGGCCTGCTGCTGCCCCACAGCGAAGCCGTGGCCAGCCGCGTTATCGTGCTTCCCAACGGCGCTGCCGTGGACGGCGCCGTGGTGTCCACCATCCGCGACGTCATCGTCGCACTCATCAGCAAAGGGCCAACGCCGTGACCATCGACGACTTCATCGAGAAATTTGCCTTCGCCATCGAGGTCGAAGCCGACACGCTCACGCTGGATATTCGTTTCAAGGAGCTGCCAAGCTGGGATTCCCTCAACACGCTGGCGGTCATCGCCATGGCGGATGCCGATTACGGCGTGACCGTGACCGGGCGTGACATCGAGGCATCCACGACGGTGGCGGACATCTGGGCCATCGTTTCTTCGAAGTGCGCGGCGGCGAAATGAACGCGGTCAGGGGAGTCGCGCTTCGCGCGGTGACGGCAGCGACGCCGACCTGCGTGGCGCGCACGGCGGACTATGCCTATCTCGAACCCGAGGAACGCCAGCGCTTCCAGAAGGCTACCGGCATCGCCGAGCGCCGCATTGTGGCCGCAGGGCAGTGCGCGTCCGACCTCTGCCTGGCGGCAGCCAGGGCGGCACTGGCCCACCTCGACTGGGATCCGGCCAGCGTTGGCGCGCTGATCCTGATCACCCAGACCGGCGACCAGCCGGTACCGGCAACCAGCATCGTGCTGCAGGACAAGCTCGGCCTGCCATCGACCTGCATGGCGTTCGACATCAACCTGGGATGCTCGAGCTACCCCTATGGGCTGGCCGTGGCGGGCTCGGTGATGCGTACGCTGGGCATCGCCCGCGGACTGCTGCTGATCGGCGACGTCTCCAGCCGTGTTTGCGCCGAGCATGACAAGAGCGCCTGGCCTCTGTTCGGCGATGCCGGCTCCGCCACCGCACTGGAGCTGGACGAAAGCGCGCCTCCCATCCATCTCGACCTGTGCTCCGACGGTGCCGGCAAGGAGGCCATCATCATTCCCGGCGGCGGCCTGGCTTCCCGGTTGCCACCGGTCGACGGACGCATTGCCGATGCCACCGGCGGCGACGGCGTGCAGCGCCGCGCCGACAACCTGGTGCTGCGCGGCGCGGACATCTTCAGCTTCGCCATCTCGCGCGTACCCAGCAGCATCCAGCGTGCCATCGCCAGCAGCGGCCGCGAAGCGCAGGACTTCGATTTCCTGCTGCTGCACCAGGCGAACCGGATGATCAACGACACCATCGCCCGCAAGCTCGGCTTCGCGCCGGACCGGGTACCCACGTCGATCGAGCACTATGGCAACACCAGCTCGGCGTCCATCCCGGTGACGTTGTGCGCCAACGCCGCCTTGTTCGATGTGCCCCGCTGGGTGGTTGCCTCGGGCTTCGGCGTGGGCCTGTCCTGGGGAAGTGCCACCTTCCAGCTGCCGGCGGCTGCCGTGCTCCCTTGCATCGACACCGACGATGTCTATTGATCGGCGCTGCTACAACGATCCCGACGTCTTCGCGCGCGAGCTGGAGACGATTTTCGCCGAGCGGTTGTTCGCCGGTACGCAGGCCGACTTTGCCCGGCCCGACGACTATCGCAGCCTGCGGATCGGCCGCAAGGCAGTGACCATTCGCCGTACGCGCAGTGGCGTGCGCGCGTTCGACAACGTCTGCTTGCACCGCAACGCGCTGATCGACCTGCCGGGTTGCGGCAACCGGCCGTTCCGTTGCGGCTACCACGGCTGGAGCTACGCCGACGATGGCGCACTCGCCGCGGCCCCGCTGGTCGACAAGGCCAGTATCGCCAGGTGCCGGCTGGGCAGTTACCCGGTCAGCGAATCGGGCGGCCTGCATTTCCTGGGGCTGGGTGGTGCGGCCCCGGTTGTCGACGAGGTGGCGCAGGTACTGGCCGACATCGGCGTCGTGCCGGATACACCGTTCCATGCCGCTGTCATGGAGCATGCCTGCAACTGGAAGCTGCTGGTGGAGAACGTGCTCGAGGGCTACCACCTCAGTTTCGTCCACGGCGACAGCTTCAGGCCCGCGGGCTTCACGTCCACCGGTCGCTACGCCTGGCATGGCGGCCGATACACCTCGTGGAACGAGATGCTTCCCGCCGACGCAGCGGACAAGACCGCGGCGCTTCGTCGCCTTGCGTCGCAGGCCGGGCACTTTTATCGCCATGCCTACGTCTTCCCGGACCTGTTCCTGTCCAATACCAATGGCCTGGTCGGTTTCCTCAGCCACGTCATCCCGGTGGACGCGACGCGTACGCGGCTGGCCTGGCGCCTGTTCGAGCTGCCCGCCCTCAAGGCGCTGCCGCCTGCGCTGCGACAGCACATGCAGGAGGAGGCGATCGCCTTCACGCAGCAAGCGCTGGCTGAGGACAAGGTCCTGGTCGAGGCCTGCCAGCAGGGGCTGGAGGCGGACGGCTTCGAGGTGCAGTTGCAGCCCCAGGAGGCGCGCATCGCGCACTTCCATGCGCTTTACTTGGCGAGGACGAACGATGTTTGAAGGCAAGACCCTGCTCGTCACGGGCGCTACTTCGGGGATCGGTTTCGCCACGACGCAGCGCTTGCTGGCCGAGGGCGCCAAGGTAGTGGCCGTCGGCCGCAATTCGCAGCGCCTGGCGGAACTTTCGCAGCATGGCGGTGACGCGGTGCTGCCGCTGGCTTTCGACCTCACCGATTTCGCGCGCTATCGCGAAGTGCTGGCTCCGGTACCGGCACTGGATGGCCTGGTTCATTCCGCCGGCATCGTGGAAAACAACCCGTTGCGCTTCTTCTCGCTGGAAGCGCACCAGCGCATCGTGGCGATCAACCAGACGGCGCCACTGGCCCTGGTGGCCGAGCTCGCGCGCGGCAACAAGCTCAATGCCGGCAGCGCGATCGTCTTGCTTTCCTCCATCCTCGGTCCGGAAGTAGGCATCAAGGGCACGGCCAGCTATGCGGGCACCAAGGCGGCATTGACTGCTTTTGCGCGGGTGATGGCACTGGAACTGGCGCACAAGGGCATACGCGTGAACTGCGTGGCTCCCGGCATGGTGCAGACCGAGCTCGTGGACGATCTCCATCAACTGTCGGAGGAGGCGTTGCAGGCCGATCGCGCCCGCTACCCGTTGGGCAAGCGCTACGCGACGGCTCACGAGGTCGCCGCTGCCATCCGCTTCCTGCTCTCGTCCGATGCGGCCTTCATGACTGGCCAGACGCTTGTCGTCGATGGCGGATTCACGGCCCAATGAGCGCGAAATCCCTCCTGCTGCTGGGTCGTGGCGGCTTTGGCCGCGAGGTGGCTGCGTGGATCGCGGCGCGGGCCATGCCGTTTGCCGTCATGGGCTTTCTCGACGATGAAAACCCCGGCGAGCCCGACGTGCTGGGGCCCATCAAGGGCCATGAGCCGCGGCAGGACGCAAGCTACCTCACCTGTTTCGGTCACGGACGTGCACGGCACCAGGTCCGCACGCACTTGCAGGCACGCGGTGCGCGTTTCGCCAGCCTGGTTTCGCCCGACGCGATGACTGCGACACCGCTGGAGGGTGCCATCAACAGCATTTTCCTTGGCGCCTGCAGCATTTCCTCCGGCGTGACGCTGGGTGACGACCTGCTGGTGCAGGGATTCGCCGTGGTGGGCCATGACGTCACCATCGGCACCGGCGTCACCATCAGTTCGCATGCCTTCATCGGCGGCCACGCCAGGCTGGAACCATTCTGCACGGTGCACCCGCATGCCGTGGTGTTGCCGCACGTGGTGGTCGGCGAAGGCGCGGTAGTCGGCGCCGGTAGCGTGGCCATCAAGGACGTGCCACCCGGCGCCACCGTGTTCGGCGTGCCGGCGAAAATCATTGTTCCGGGGACGCGCGATGCCTGAGGTCTACATCCACAGCGTTGGCGCCGCACTGGGCGACCGCATCGAGCAGAACGATGCGGCTACGCTGGGCCAGCCGGAGGCCGAGTGCCAGCGCATCGTCGCCAAGGTCGGCGTGCATAGCCGGCCGATCGCCGCGGCCGGCCAGTACACCAGCGACCTGG
>JAJZGE010000043.1 GCA_021798675.1 Pseudomonadota bacterium
GCCACCAAGGGCTATCCGCCCTCGGTCTTTGCGATGATGCCCGCGCTGGTCGAGCGTGCCGGCAACGATGCCGACGGGCGTGGCTCGATCACCGCGTTCTACACCGTGCTGACCGAGGGCGACGATCATCGGCACGATCCCATCGCCGATGCGGCACGGGCGATTCTGGACGGCCATATCGTGCTGTCGCGCGACCTCGCCGAAGCCGGACATTACCCGGCGATCGACATCGAGGCGTCGATCAGCCGCGTGATGCCGGCGGTGGTGACGCGCGAGCATCTGCGCGCGGCGCAGCGTTTCCGGCAGGTCTATTCGGCCTATCGCCAGCAGCGTGACCTGATCGCGGTGGGCGCGTACCAGAAGGGTTCCGATCCCCAGGTCGATCAGGCGATCGAGCTGTGGCCGCAACTGCGCGGATTCCTGCAGCAGGAGGTCGACGAACCGATGACCCTGGAGGCGGCCATCGGGATGCTCGATACCCTCGCCGAGCAGGTGGTTGCATGAATTCCCGTGCCCTGCAATTGCAGCCGGCGGTCGACCAGGCCAGGCAGCGCAGCGAGGAGGCCCTGGCCAAGATGGCCATCCAGCAGCAGCTGCTGGCCAAGGCCGAGCATCAACTGAGCGAATTGCAGCGCTATCGGCTGGAGTACGCGACAGCCAGTGACGGGGCATTGACGGTGGGCGCCCTGCTCAATCGGCAGAGGTTTGTCGAACGCATCGATCAGGCGATTGCGCAACAGAGCGCTGAAACCGCCCGCCTGCAGCGTCAGTTCGAGCTGGTGCGTGGGCGCTGGCATCAGGCGCACGCCCGCGAAAGTGCCCTGGCCAGTGTCGTCGAGCGCTACCACACGCAGGAGCGTGAGGCCGAGAGTCGCCACGAACAGGCGGAAAGCGACGAGCGCATGCAATACCGGAGGTCACGCTGATGCTCGGAAAACGGCCTGCCGCCGCTGTGGAGCTGCCCGCGCACATGCGGCTCACCGGTCTGCCAATGCAACGCGCGCGCACCGGATTCCCTGAAGGAGGGTATGCATCATGAGCACCACCGCGGCGTTGCCCGCAGCCGTTGCCAGCCCGGTCGCCGCGGGGGCGCCTGGCGCACCGCGCACGGGCGGCATGGGGGATTCGCGCGATCCGTCGGCAGCGGCAGGTCATTTCGATCATCAGCTGGATGCCGCACGGCAGCAGCATGATCTGCCGAAGGAGGCCGTCAGCACCCTGGCAGCGCACCCGCCGCCGGCCGTCACCGAGGAATCGGTGCCGGCGGCTCCTGATGCGCATCGGCAGGCCAGTGTTCCGGAGGACACGGCTGCCGCGGCACTGGCGGGTGCCATGCTGGCACTGCTCGGGTCGTCGGTGGCGGCAAGCGCCCCGCGCGCCATGACTGCGGGCATCACCACTGCCGCCACCAGCGCCGCTGGCGGCGGACGGAAAGGCGAGGGCGAGACCATCGCGACCGATGCCAAAACGGCGGCGCCGCTGCAACCGGGTGACGCGGGCAGCCAGGTTGCTGCTGCCACCGGTGTGCTGGCGGCAACCGTCGGCATCCTGCCAGCAGCGGCAGGCGCCGCGAAGCCGCGGGACGTTTCAGCGCCGGATGCAGCGAGTGGCATGGCGCAGGCGGTGGCGCTGCCGGGACCGGGTGCGCATGCGGCGCCGCTGACGATGCATGTGCTGCAGTTGCAATCGCCGGTGGGCGGCCAGGCCTTCAGCCACGATCTCGGCCAGCAGGTGGCCTGGTTGGGTGGTCAGGATCTCAAGCAGGCGCGCATCCGTCTGCACCCGCAGGAGCTGGGCCAGCTTGATGTGAGCGTCAGCGTGACGCAGGGTCGGGTCGATGTCGTGTTCAGCGCGCAGCATCCGGCCGCCGTCCTTGCGGTACAGCAGAGTCTGCCCCAGCTCGGCCATCTGCTGGCCCAGCACGGACTGCAGCTCGGTCATGCCGAAGTGGGCCAGCACGAGCGCAGTGACCAGCGCCCGCACGGCGGGACGGCGTCGAACGTTGCGGCCCTCGCGCATGCGGATGAAGCCCATGTCGACCAGCTGTCGCCGATACTTGGTGTGATCGGGCTGCTCGACACGTTTGCCTGAGCGGCTGAGAAAAGGCCGCCCACCTAGCGCGACCGCCGCCGAACACCCGTGCCGGCGGCGCGCTGCGGGCCAATCCGAGTCACCGGCTCACCCCCCCCTGTAGTGTCTGCAACGCCCTTGTCGCGCGCGCCCGGCGACGCCCTTGCTGCGGCGGACGAATTTTTCCCGGCCTCAGAGTGGCGGCGACCGGAGTGCCGGCATGGCGCGGCGGCGGCATCGAGCCATGCCGTCATCGCGACGCCCCGTCACGCGCCGTCGCGATGACGTCACGCCAAGCCGGTGACAGGCGTCAAGAAAGTGCCGTGACCTGCGCCGGCACCCACGCGGATCGCTGGAAACCAAGCCAGGTCAACGACTACACGCGATGGCACGTGGTTTGCATTTGACTGCTCCAGGGCCTGCAGCGAGGGGCCTCACGCGAACAGAAACATCCATCCAGATCGAGGTTTTCATGGTTGAGGACGAACAGGAGGAACCGGCGGCCGAGGTGCCGGTGCCGCGCAAGCGGCGCATGCCGCTGATCATCGGCGGCGCGCTGGTGCTGGCGCTGGTGCTCGGTGGGGGCACCTGGCTGATGTTGCGTCCCGCTGCCGCTGGCGGCAAAGGCGCCGCCAAGGCCAAGAGCGGGCAGCCGACGGAGAACAAGACCGAACTCTACCTGGCGCTGCAGCCGCCCTTCGTGGTCAATCTGCACGGGGATGACTCGGTGCGCTACCTGCAAGTGGGCATCACCCTGATGGCCCACGACGCCTCGGCCATCCAGGCGGCCCAGAATGCCGATCCGGTGATCCGCAATGCGCTGGTGCTGTTGCTCAGCAGTCAGGACAGCAAAAGCATCGGCGATACCGCCGGCCGCGAGAAGCTGCAGGCGCAGGCGCTGGCCGCGGTGCAGAAGATTGTGCAGGAGCGGCTCGGCCGACCCGGCATCAAGGCACTTTATTTCACCAGTTTCGTGATGCAGTGACCCGGATGCCGCGCATATGAGCGATCTGCTTTCACAGGACGAAATCGACGCCCTGCTCAATGGTGTCGAAGGCGGCGATGTGGCCACTGGCAATGACGCGCCGGTGCCGGTCGATGCGGTGTTGTCGTATGACTTCACCCAGCAGGATCGCATCGTGCGTGGCCGTCTGCCGACGCTGGAGATGGTCAATGACCGCTTTGCGCGGTTCTTTCGCACCGGTGTATTCAATGTGCTGCGCAAGACCTGCGATGTCTCGGTGCTCGGCGTGAAGATGGTCAAGTTCACCGAATACGTGCATGGACTGGCGGTGCCGACCAATCTGAATCTGGTGCGCATCAAGCCGCTGCGCGGCACCGCGCTGGTGGTGTTCGAACCGCGGCTGGTGTTCACCGTGATCGACAATTTCTTCGGCGGCGATGGCCGCTATCACGCACGCATCGAGGGACGCGACTTCACGGCGACCGAAAACCGCGTGATCCAGATCATGCTGGGCGAGCTGTTCGCCGCGATGACCGAAGCATGGGCGCCGGTGCTGGAACTGGAGTTCGAGTACCAGAACTCGGAGATCAATCCGCAGTTCGCCAACATCGTCAGCCCGACCGAGACGGTGGTGGTATCGCGCTTCCAGGTCGAGCTGGACGGCATCGGTGGCGAGATCCACCTGACCATGCCGTACGCGATGGTCGAGCCGATCCGTACCCTGCTCGATGCCGGCGTGCAGAGCGATCGCGTCGACCGCGATGGCCGCTGGGCGGATTCCCTGCATGAGGAAATCCTGGACGCTGAAGTCGGGCTCAGCTCGCTGCTGCTGGAGGCCCGGCTCAGCATCGGCGAGTTCCTGCATCTGCGACCGGGTGACGTGATCCCGGTACAGCTGCCGGAGCTGACCACGGTATATGCCGAAGATGTGCCGCTGTTCCGCGGCTATTACGGCCAGTCCAACGGCCGCAATGCCGTCCGTTTCCACGCCCAGGCCAGCCGACGCGAGACACGTCCGGCGGCCGACCACTTCACTGGAAAGAATCCGCTATGAACCAGTCAGCCCATGGCGCTTTCGCCGAATCGAGCGAGCGCGTTGAATCGACTGCCCTGCGTGGCGCGGCGGCAGAGGGTGGTGAAGTCAATCTCGACATGATCCTGGATGTGCCGGTCACGCTGGCGATGGAGGTCGGGCGTACCCGCATCAGCATCCGCAATCTGCTGCAGCTCAATCAGGGTTCGGTGGTTGAGCTGGATCGCGCCGCCGGCGAGCCGCTCGACGTGTTTGTCAACGGCACGCTGGTGGCGCATGGCGAGGTGGTGGTGATCAACGAGAAGTTCGGCATCCGTCTCACCGACGTGATCAGCCCGGCCGAACGTGTGCGCAAGCTGCGCTGATGGGCACGCTGGCATTCCTGCTGGTGGCCCCTCCGGTGGCCGCGCCCGACCTCAATGTCGGTGGCGAACTCGCGCGGGTGATACTGAGCCTGCTCGGTATCATCGCGCTGATTCTTGTCGCCGGCTGGCTCACTCGCCGGCTGCAGCATCGCCCCGGCACATCCAGCCGCCGCATCCGCTGCATCGAGACGTTTTCCGCGGGTGCGCGCGACCGCCTGTTGCTGCTCGACGCCGATGGCAAGCGGCTGCTGATCGGTATCGGCCCGGGCGGCATGCACACACTGCATGTCTACGAGGGGGTGGTGAGCGCGCCGGTTGAAGCGGCGCCACCTGCCGCGCCGCTGGCCGGATTTGCCGAACTGCTCGCCCGCTGGAAGCGCACGCCATGAGCGTGGCAGTGCGCAGGTGGCTTCTGCTGGCGCTGTGGCTGCTGCCGTTGTGCGCGATCGCGGCTACGCCGGCAACCGGCGTCAGCATGCCGGCGATGCCCGCACTGACGATGCCGCAGTCGCTGGCATCGACGACCGGCATTCCCGTGCTGACCGTGCACAACGCACCCGGTGGCGTGCAGAACTGGACGCTGTCGCTGCAGGTGGTGGTGCTGATGACGGCGCTGACCGTGCTGCCGGCGATTCTGCTGATGATGACGGCGTTCACCCGCATCATCATCGTGCTCGGCTTTCTGCGCCAGGCACTGGGGACACAGTCGACACCGCCGAACCAGGTGCTGCTGGGGCTGGCGCTGTTTCTCACCCTGTTCGTGATGTCGCCGGTGCTCAACCGGGCCTATGAGAACGGGGTGAAGCCGTACATGGGCGGCCAGCTCACCGCCGAGCAGGCGCTGCCGGCGGCGGTGGCGCCGTTCAAGCGTTTCATGCTCGACCAGACGCGGGATGCCGACCTGCAGCTGTTCACCCGGCTGGCGAAGGAGAAGCCCTATGCCAGCAAGGCCGATGTGCCGTTCAAGGTGGCGATGCCGGCGTTTCTCACCAGTGAGCTGAAGACCGCGTTCCAGATGGGCTTCCTGTTGTTCATCCCGTTTCTGATCATCGACCTGGTGGTGGCCAGCGTGCTGATGTCGATGGGCATGATGATGGTCTCGCCGATGATCATCTCGCTGCCGTTCAAGATCATGCTGTTTGTGCTGGTGAACGGATGGGCGCTGCTGCTTGGCACGCTGGCGGGGAGTTTCTACACATGAGCATGTTCTCGATGGCCGCTGCGGATGGCTGTCTTGCGGATGGCAGGGCGAAGAGCTTTCGTCCTCCTGCGGAGGCCGAGTCACTTTCTCTTTGCGTGGCCAAAGAGAAAGTAACCCAAGAGAAAGGCCACCCCGCTTGCGCGCCTTGCGGGCATCCTGGCCTGCACTCGGTGATGAAGCCGAAAAGCAACAGCAACAGCGAAGCGTCGCCCGGCCGTTGCTTTGCTCGTGCTCCGGCTCTTCTGAAAAGTGCGGGCCAGGATGGCCCGCTGCTCTACCCGGGGCCCCTGTGCGGCGGTGAGTCGGGGACGACAGGCCGCGCAGCGGGCATCGACCGGGATGTCGATGCCTTTTCGCACGGGAATGATGCCCGTTCGAAAAGCCCGGCCCCGGCTCGCGGACTTGCCGGGCAGGAGCCCGGCAAGCGCCAAGCGGGGTGGCCTTCTCTTTTGGTTACTTTTCTCTTGGCCACGCAAGAGAAAAGTGACTCGGTCGCCGCAGGCGATCGAAAGCTCTTCGCCCTGAAACAAGCAAAAGCACCGGCATTGAAGTCGCTCCTGCAGATGAGCGAAAGAACGAAAGCTCTTTGCTCTGATGCAACAAGCCTGGGCAAGGGCATCGCCGGAGCCATCGCATGACGCCCGAGTCGATCATGGAGATCGGCCAGCACGCCATGTATGTGGCCATGCTGGTCGCCGCACCGCTGTTGCTGACGGCCCTGGCCGTGGGCCTGCTGATCGGCGTGATCCAGGCGGCCACGCAGATCAACGAAATGACCCTGAGCTTCATTCCCAAGCTGATCGCGATGGCGCTGGTCGCGCTGGTGACCGGACCATGGATGCTGCGCGTGCTGGTGCAGTTCACCCACCAGTTGATCGTCGGGCTGCCGGGGGCGATCCGGTGATGGTGCTGGATCTGGCGCAGCTGTCGATCTGGCTGGGCAGCCTGTTCTGGGCGCTGGGCCGGGTGGCGGGCCTGTTTCTGGTGGCACCGGTGTTCAGCGCCAAGATGATACCGGTGCGGATACGCGCCGGGCTGGTGGTGGTGTTGACGGTGGTGCTGGCGCCGCTGGCACCGGCGACGATCGATCCGCTGAGTGCGGACGGTATCGCGACGATGGCCGGTCAGGTGCTGATCGGTGCCGCCGTGGGGTTCACCTTGACGCTGGTGTTCGAGGCCGTGTCGTTCGGCGGCGAGCTGGTGGCACAGAGCATGAGCCTGGGCTTTGCCGAGGCGGTCAATCCGCAGTCAGGCAGCAGCTCGCCGGCGCTGAGCGAGTTCTACATGCTGCTGGTGACCCTGCTGTTTCTGGTGATGAATGGCCATTTGCGCCTGATCGCCCTGCTTGCCGGCAGTTTCCACAGCCTGCCGCCGGGTATGGCAACCATCAGTGCCAACGGCTTGCATGCCGTGGCTGCCTTCGGCACCGAGTTGTTTTCCGGTGCCGTGCGGGTGGCGCTGCCGGCGATGACGTCGCTGCTGGTGGTGAATATCGGCTTTGCCGCGATCAGCCGCGCGGCGCCGTCGATGAACCTGTTCGCGGTGGGATTCCCGATCACGGTTTCGCTCGGTTTCATCGCGCTGTGGCTGGCGCTGCGCAGCCTGCCGGGCGCCTTCGAGGCGTTGCAGGGGCATGCCTGGTCGCTGATGCACGAACTGGTCGGGAGCTGATCCGATGTCGGAGGATAGCGATCAGGAAAAAACCGAACTACCGTCCGAAAAACGGTTGCGCGAATCGCGCGAGAAAGGCGAGGTGCCCAGTTCGCGCGACCTGTCCGGCGCGATGGTGGTACTGGCCGCGGTGGCGGTGCTGATGAACAACGGCCAGGCCGCGCTGCGCCACGCCACGCGCATCTTCTCACTCGGCCTGCACTACCACCGGGAGGCCCTGTTCTCCGACGCGTTGCCGGCGCGGGCGCTGCATCAGGCGGCAGGCGAGGCGCTGGCCTTGTTCGCACCGGTGGCGCTGGCGACCCTGCTGGCCACGCTGGCTTCGCCATTGCTGCTGGGTGGGCTCAACTTCAGCGCGCAGGCGTTGCTGCCGAAGTTCGAACGACTCGACCCGATCAAGGGGCTGGGCCGGATTTTCGCCATGCGCGGGCTGGTCGAGCTGGGCAAGGCGCTGCTCAAGCTGCTGTTCATCGGAGCGGCATTGCTGCTGCTGCTGCGCCATTGGCAGGGTGAGTTGCAGGCGACCGGCAGCGGTACGGTCGGTGCGGGCATCGCGTTGTCGATCAGCCTGATCGGCAAGGCGGCGCTGTGGTTCGGCTGCCTGCTGGCGCTGATCGGTGGCGTCGATGCGATCTACCAGAAATTCGACCACTCCAAACGACTGCGCATGAGCAAGCAGGAACTGCGCGACGAGCACAAGGAAAGCGAAGGCAATCCCGAACTGAAGTCGCGCGTTCGCCAGGTGCAGCAGCAACAGTCGCGCCGTCGCATGATGCAGGAGTTGCCGCAGGCCGACGTGGTGGTGGTCAACCCCAGCCACTTTGCGGTGGCCTTGCGCTATGACGACGACCGCATGGCTGCGCCGCGGGTGATCGCCAAGGGTGTCGATCTGCTGGCGCAGCAGATCCGCCTGGTCGCCGGCAGCCATCGGATTCCGCTGGTCGAGGCGCCACCGTTGGCGCGTGCGCTGTATGCCACCACCGAACTGGGCCGGGAAATTCCCGCCGCACTGTATGTCGCGGTGGCCCAGGTGCTGGCCTATGTCTATCAGTTGAAACAGGCCGCTGCACACGGCGAGCCGCCACCACCGGCACCTGCCCCTGAGGTCGATCCCGACCTGATGGGCCCTTATCGCGATCAATGACGGGCCATGGACATGACGGGCGCAAACGTATTCGGCAATTTCAGGCAGATGGCCCGGCGCGGCATCGGTGCACCGGTAGCCGTGCTGGTGATGCTGGCCATGATGATGCTGCCGCTGCCGCCGTTCCTGCTGGACATACTTTTCAGTTTCAACATCGCGCTGTCGCTGGTGATCCTGCTGGCGGTGATCTATGTGATGCGGCCACTGGAATTCGCGGCGTTTCCCACCGTGGTGCTGATGGCGACACTGTTGCGGCTGGCGCTCAACATCGCCTCTGCCCGCGTGGTGCTGCTGCATGGCCACGATGGTCCCGGCGCGGCGGGCAAGGTGATCGAAGCGTTCGGCGAGTTCGTCATCGGCGGCAATTTTGCGGTGGGCCTGGTGGTGTTCGCGATCA
>JAJZGE010000044.1 GCA_021798675.1 Pseudomonadota bacterium
CGCATCGCTGGCCAACACCACCATCGGCACCGTCAGCACCCTGAGCAATGCCCAGCCGGGCAACTACGCCCTGAATGTGACGCAGCTGGCCACGGTGCAGCAACGCACCAGCACGGCCTATGCCGGCACCGCCGCGATCGGCAGCGGCACGCTGAATATCGCGGTGGGCAGCAGCAGCGTCAGCGTCAACGTCTCCTCCACCGCCACCCTGCAGGACATTGCCACGGCGATCAATGGCGCCTCGGGCAACCCCGGGGTGACGGCCACGGTGATCAACGGCACCGGCGGCTCGCAGCTGTTGCTGAGCTCCAACAAGACCGGCATCGCCAATGGCTTCACGATCAGCGCCGCCAGTGGCAGCAGCGCCGGCCTCGCAAGCCTGGCGACCACCTTGAATACGGCGGGCAGCAGCGAAGCCAAGGATGCGCAGCTGACGCTCAACGGCATCGCCGTCGACAGCGCCAGCAATGCGGTCAGCGGCGCCATCGGCGGCGTGACGGTGAACCTGGCCGCGCTGGGCAGCACCACCCTCAACGTGACACAGGACACCAGCAGCACGGCGACCGCCATTCAGGCTTTCGTGACCGCCTATAACAGTTACGTCAGCTCGGTCGGCTCGCTGTCCAGCTACAACGCCAGCACCCAGGTGTCCGGTCCCTTGCTGGGGGATTCCACCCTCAATTCGGTGCAGAGCCAGATTTCCGCTGCCCTCAGCAAGAGTGTTCCCGGCAACAGCATCGGCTCGCTGGCCAGCCTCGGCATCACCCGGCAGGCCGACGGCACGCTGGCCCTGAACTCGACCACGCTGAACAGCGCGCTCAGCGCGAATCCCGCGGCGGTACAGGATCTCTTCTCCGGCACCAGCGGTTACGCGACGAATCTCAATGCCGTCCTGGGCATCTTCACCTCCAGCACCGGAATCATCGCGACCCGTCAGCAGAGCATCACCAGCAGTCTGAGCCAGCTTTCGACCCAGCAGACGGCGCTGAACGCACGCATGGCGGTCTATCAGCAGCAGTTGCAGGCGCAATACACCCGCCTCGACACCTTGATGTCCAGCCTGAACAACACCAGCAGTTTTCTGACGGCCATGCTGGCCCAGTTGAGCAACCCGTCAAAGCCTTGATCTGACAGGAGACCGACATGACCAACGGATACATGCGCAAAGCCAGCGCGATCTACCAGCAGAACAGTGCGCGCGGAAGCGTGGAAGGTGCCGACGCGCATCAGTTGATCGGCATGCTGCTGGATGGCGCCATCGACCGGATCAACCAGGCGCGCGGGCACATGACCCACGGCAACGTGGCGGGCAAGGGTCGCTGCATCACGGGCGCGCTCGCGATTGTCGGCGAACTGCGCGACAGCCTGGATCACAAGGTGGATCGCAACCTCAGCCAGCGGCTGGATGCGCTCTATCAATATGTGACGGGCATTCTGCTGCAGGCGCAATTGAACAACGATCCGGCCGGGCTGGACGAGGCCGTCAGCCTGCTCACGCCGATCCGTGACGGCTGGCAGGCAATACGCAGCACCCATGTGTCGCGTCCGCAGCTGGCATCGGGTGCCGTGCGGTGAGCGACCGCGTGCCAGACCATCTGGAGCGCGCCATGTGGGTGAGTGCGCAGATGCTGGAGGCGGCCGAAACAGGCAATTGGGCGGGCGTGGTCGCGCTGCGGCTGGAGTACCAGGATCTGCTGCGGCGCGAGCATCCGGCGAACGAAGCGACCCGTCAGGCGCTGCTTGTGCTGCAGCAGCAGAATCAGGACTTGCTGGAGCTGGCCGGTCACGCGCGCGCGGGCATGGCGCGGGAGCTGGGTCAGCATCGCCAGACGCATCGTGCGTTGAATGCCTACCTGGTGTCCGCTGGCACGCCTTGAACAGGCGCCGGGCGACAGCCGTGTCGCCGAAGCATGGCTTGCCGCTATCGTACGAGGATGATGCACCGCCGGTTTCAGGGTGCCCGGCCAGGCGCTTGCTGCCGTCGTGGTCGACTCGACAGCAGCGCGTGGATCATGTGCAAGGCGGATATCTCATGCAAGACCAGGCGTGGCAGGCATTTTCCGGGCGGGTGAGCTGCGAAGGCCAATGGCACTTCGACTGCGTGCCGATCGAATGGCCGTTGCCGGCCATCGAGACCAGTCGCCTCGCCGAGCGCAATGCGAACACGCTGGCGGTGATGGCGGCCCTCGAGGAGCGGCGCGCCGAACAGGCTGAGGACGATAGCCCGCTGGCGCAGGAAATGCTGCGGATGGACGCCAAGCTCAACGCGCTGATCGACATCGTCAACCAGCTGCTGGTGCCAGTCAGTTCGCTGCCGTCGCGGCAGCCGCTGCGCTTCAATGCGGTCGGCGCGATTCTGCCTGCGGCACTGGTTCCGCCCGGCGAGGCGTTTCTGCTGCGCCTGCGTTTTGACACGTGCCTCAGTCTGCCACTGGAGCTGGTGGCGCGACCGGAAAAACCATTGGACGAAAGTCGGATATTCGCGCTGTTCGCGCCGCTGGGCGACGCGCTGGGTGACGCAATCGAACGGCTGGTTTTTCGCCATCACCGACGCAAAGTGGCAGTGGCGCGTCAGTTGACAATTTGATCTGTTCGTGAGCGCCACAGACCTCGTGTGATGCAGTTCACGCTCTTCGTGGTGACGCCCGCAGACCTCGTGTGATGCAGTTCACATTGCCGAAAATTAGCGTGACGTGGACGTGAAACCGACGCCGCACATGCCATGCCGGTTGCCCGCTGCGCGAGTGCCGACAATGCGCCTGCAACTTCATGCAGTTACGCGATAGGCCCGGCACCAACCCCTTGCCGCGAATACGTGCATGCGCTGGTCAGCAAACCGGCGGCTGACGTTTTACTGGCGCTGCAGCCGTCAAAACTGGCCTCCTTCTTGCCTCCCTCCTGATCAAGCCGGTGACGGAAAGCCGGCACGATGAGGACAGACCTGCAGGAAGCATGGGTCTGGTCGCAGTGCAACAGCGGCGTGCAGCAGGGGCATGTAATGCTAAGAATCAATTTCCTGGTCATTGAATCGGACCAGAGGCGGGCAGACTCAATCATTTCAGCGTTGTACTTCCTGGGATATCGACCCCAGCACGGAGTGGATTGCGACAGCACGAGCGAAGCCACCCACTGCTGGCGCGGGGTATACATCGGCGGCATTGACGACATGGTCGAGGCAGAGCGCCAGTTCGCCCTGCTGGGTCCGGCGGCGACACAGATTCCGCTGCTGCTGGCCGCCGACTCTGCCTGGGCCGAGCGCTTCAGCTCAGCATCGGCGCCGTTTGCCGGCCGGGTGACCGAAATCGAGTTCCCCTTGCGTTACGAACAGTTGGCCGAGGCCCTGCGCGCCGTCCAGATGCGCTCGCTCGGAAGCCAGTCCGGCAGCGCGCGCTTTGTCGGCCAGTCCGCACCGATGGCTCGGGTCAATACCCTGATTCGCCGGGTGGCGCCGTTCGATTCGAGCGTGCTGGTGCTGGGTGAATCGGGTACCGGCAAGGAGATGGTGGCGCGCGCCATTCACGAGTGCTCGCCGCGCTGCGAGAAGCCGTTTGTCGCCATCAACTGCGGGGCGATTCCGGCCGAGCTGCTGGAAAGCGAGCTGTTTGGCCACGAGAAGGGTGCGTTCACCGGCGCGATCAGTGCGCGCAAGGGGCGCTTCGAGATGGCCGAGGGCGGCACGCTGTTTCTCGACGAGATCGGTGACATGAGCCTGCCGATGCAGGTGAAGCTGCTGCGCGTGCTGCAGGAGCGCGTGTACGAACGGGTGGGCGGCAATCACAGTCAGCGTTGCGACGTGCGCATCATCGCCGCGACCCACCGCAATCTGGAACAGTCGATTGCGCACAACCAGTTCCGCGAGGATCTCTACTACCGCCTCAGCGTGTTTCCGCTGGAGTTGCCGTCGTTGCACGAGCGGATGGAGGATTTTCCGGTGCTGGTGTCCGAGTTCAACAAGCGGCTGGGACGCCGCGGCCTGGGCGCGGTGCGTTTCAGCGATGGCGCGCTGCAGGCGCTGCGCGCCTACCCGTGGCCGGGCAACGTGCGCGAACTGTCCAACCTGGTCGAGCGCATGGCCATTCTGTATCCGCACGGCGAAGTGCGCGCCAGTGACCTGCCGGAGAAATACCGTAGCTGGATGGTCAGTGATGAAGTGCGTGGCGGGGCGCTGCTGACGCAGATGGAAGATCGTGCGCTGTCGGTGCTGGAGCACAGCATGCCGACGATTCCTGGCAGGCCGGATCTGCTGCCGGAAGACGGTCTGGATCTGAAGGATCACCTGGCCGATATCGAAGTGGGGATGATCCGGCAGGCGCTCGATGCGACCGGCGGCGTGGTGGCGCATGCCGCCCGGCTGCTGCGGATGCAGCGCACCACGCTGGTGGAAAAGCTGCGCAAGTACGGCCTGCAGAACGGCTTGGCGGCCTAGTGGCACGGCTTGTGCAGTCTGCTCCGTGTCCACCGTCATGTGCTGGAAATCCGTCATGAGTCAGATCGACGTCAACAATCTGCTGTCCCAGATACGCCAGATGGGCGCCATCGCGCGCACGCCTGAAACGGCCTTCGCGGCGGCGCCCGCCGCCAGCGGGCAAGCCGACTTCTCCGCGCTGCTGAAGCGCTCGATCGCCGCGGTGGGGCAGACCCAGATGGAAGCTGGCCGCATGGCGGCGAGTTTCGAGCGCGGTGATCCCGGGGCGGATCTGGGACGCACGATGATTGCGGTGCAGAAGGCTGATCTGTCGCTGCGAACGATGGTGCAGGTGAGCAACAAGCTGGTCGATGCGTACAAGGAAATCATGAACATGCCGGTCTGATGGCTGCGGCATCGAGCTCCATTTCACCCCTAGACAACGAGCAACCCCATGGTCGACAACGCCATCGCGACGACCCCGAACAACGGTGCGCGCCTGGATCCCTTCAAGCAGCTTGCCGGCAGCCCGGCCGCACGCCAGCTGGTGCTGCTGGTGGCGGTGGCCGCTGCGGTCGCGCTGGGTGTGGCGGTGGTGCTGTGGTCGCGCGGACCGAACTATGGCCTGCTGTACGCGGGGCTGGCGCAGAAGGACGCCGCGGCGATCACCCAGCAACTGCAGGCCAGCAATACGCCTTACCAGCTGAGCAGTGATGGTTCGTCGATCATGGCGCCGGCCGCCGATCTGGCCGCACTGCGCCTGAAGCTGGCCGGTCAGGGCTTGCCGCAGGGGCTGGCCAGCAGCAGTGCAACCGGTGCGGCTGACTCGCCGTTCGGCATGAGCGACCTGGCCGAGCGCACCCGTTACCAGCAAATGCTGGAAACCGATCTCGGCACGACCATCAGTGGATTGCAGTCGGTGCGCTCCGCGCGCGTGCATCTGGCCTTGCCCAAGCCGTCGGCGTTCATCCGTGACAACCAGGCCGCCAGTGCGTCAGTGCTGGTCACGCTGTACCCCGGCCGCCAGCTGGATGCCGGCCAGGTCGCGGCAATCGTGCATCTGGTGGCATCCAGCGTCCCTGATCTGGATGCCCGCCAGGTGTCGGTGATCGATCAGCAGGGCCAGCTGCTGACCAGCGATTCGAACAGTCCCACCGCGGTCGGCGATTCCCGGCTGCGCCTGGCGACCCAGATCGAGAACACCTACGCGGCACGGATCGAGGCGCTGCTGACGCCGCTGGTCGGCCCCGGCAGAGTGCATGCCCAGGTCTATGCCGACCTGGACTTCAGCCAGACCGAGAAGGCCACGGAAACCTTCGATCCCGATCATCCGGCTCTGCGCAGCGAACAGACCCGTACCGAGCAGCACACGGCCGGTGCAGCTGGTTCGGGCGGTGTGCCCGGCGCGCTCAGCAATCAGCCGCCGGCCGTGGTGGCCCAGCCAACGGCGGCCAATCCGGCGGCGGGCAAGTCCGCCCCGGCGACCACCACGGCAGCGGCCGTCAGCCCGAGTGAAAGCAGCAGCAGCGCCACCCGCAATTACGAACTGGACCGCACGATCAGTCATGTCAGTGATCCGGCTGGTCGGGTGTCGCGCCTGACCGTGGCCGTGGTGGTGGACAACAAGCTGGCCAAGGCGGCGAACGATCCTGCCGGAGATGCCGGCAAGGCGCCCAGGAGCGTGCCGTTCACGGCGCAGGAGCTGAAGCATCTGACCGAGCTGACCAAGAATGTGGTGGGTTTCGATGCGGCCCGTGGCGACAGTGTCAGCGTGATCAACGAACCCTTCCAGCATGGGCCGGCCACCGAGGATCTGCCGCCGCAGCCGCTGTGGCAACGGCCCGGCGTGATGGATCTGATCAAGCAGGGGCTCGGCATCATGCTGGCCTTGCTGGTGGCGTTCGGACTGCTGCGGCCGCTGCTGAAGGGGCTGCTGCGCAGTGAGGCCCCGGCGCAAGCATTGCCGGCGCCGATGCCGAGGATTTCCGTGCGGGTCGAGGACGACCCGCCGGCTGGCGAAGATGCCCGGCTGCCCGCATCGGCCGCGCTCGCCTACGAACAACGCATTGGTCAGGTACGCCGGATGGTTGGTGAAAACCCGAAGCAGGTGGCACAGGTGGTGAAGAGCTGGGTGAACGCAGATGGCGGCTGATCAATCCCACGCGGGCGGTGCGCAAAGCGCGGCGATTCTGCTGCTGACGCTCGGCGAGAAAGATGCGGCCGAGGTGCTCAAGCACCTCAGCGCGCGCGATGTGCAGGCCGTCGGCTCGGCCATGGCGGCGCTGTCTGGCGTCTCGCGCGAGCAGGTCAGGCAGGTGCTGGACAAGCTCGATGGCGACATGGCGAGCCACACCTCGCTGGGCGTCGGCACCGAGGAATACATCCGCAAGATCCTGATCAACGCCCTGGGCGAGAACAAGGCCGGCGGGCTGATCGACCGCATCCTGCTCGGCCGCAGCAGCAAGGGACTGGAGTCGCTCAAATGGATGGAGAGTCGCGCGATCGCCGAAATGATCAACCAGGAGCATCCGCAGATCATCGCGCTGGTGCTGGCGCATCTGGAGCCGGATCAGGCGGCCGAGGTTCTGGGCTACCTGCCGGAGCGCGTGCGCAGCGATGCGGTGATGCGCATTGCCACGCTTGATGGCGTGCAGCCGCATGCGCTGAATGAGCTGGATGAGGTGATGGAGCGTCAGTTCTCCGGCAACAACAAGAAGCTCAAATCTGCCACGGTAGGCGGCATCAAGGCCGCGGCGGATATCCTCAATGCGATGGAGAGCAGTCGCGAAGCCGAATTGATGGCGGCGATCCGCGGCCACGACGAGACTCTGGGCGGAAAGATCGAGGACCTGATGTTCGTGTTCGAGGATCTGGCCGGCCTCGACGATCGCAGCATGCAGACGCTGCTGCGCGAGGTTCCGTCAGCCACCCTGATCACCGCACTCAAGGGCACCGAACCGGATATGCGCGAAAGAATCTTCGCCAACATGTCCAAGCGTGCCGCCGACATGATGCGCGATGACCTCGAGGTGAAGGGGCCGGTGCGCCTGAGCGAAGTCGAAGCGGCACAGAAAGAGGTCATGGCGACCGCCCGCAAACTCGCCGACGCCGGACAGATATCCCTCTCTTCCGGCGGTGAGGAGTTCGTCTGACCATGGATGCGCTCAGTGACGCGAGCCTGGGCATCCAGCGCTGGGAGTTGCCGCAAGTCGGCATCCTGCAAGCGGCTGCGAAGGCCGCCCAAGCGGTGCCGCAGCCGACCGTGCGCGAACTCGAGGCACTCGAGCGACAGGCACGCGAAGAGGGTTATGCCGCCGGCCGCGCGGAAGGGCTGATGGCGGCGCAGCAGCAGGTGCGCGAGCAGATGGCCCGGCTGGACGCGTTATTCAACGCGGCGGCGTTTCCGCTGCAGGCGCTCGACCAGCAGACCGAACAGGAGCTGGCGCGGCTGGCGATGCTGGTGGCGCGCCGGGTGATCGTGCGTGAGCTGCAATTGTCGCCCGGGCTGATCCTGCAGGCGGTGCGCCAGGCGGCGGCGGCACTGCCGGCCGCCACCCGGGAGCTGCGCGTGCGTCTGCATCCGGATGATCTGGCCCTGCTGCGTGAAGCGGGTGCGGCGGAATCCCACTGGCAGCTGCTCGCCGATCCGGCGCTGGCACGCGGCGACTGCCAGCTGGAAAGTGAACGTTCACGGCTCGATGCGCGGGTGGATACCCGTCTGGCCGCGGTGATCGATGGTGTGCTGGGCGAGGACAGATCCGACGACGAGACCACGGCATGAACACCGACGCCATGCTCGCCGCACGCCAGTCGCGCTGGCAGCAGCAACTGGCACGTCGCTGCGCGCGTGCCGACACGGCGCGCACGTTGACCGTGGAAGGCAGCCTGCGCCGGGTGGTCGGGCTGACACTCGAGGCCGAGGGCTGCGAGGCGGCACTTGGCGCGCGCTGCCTGGTTGACACCGCCGACGGCGTGCAGCTGGAGACCGAAGTCGTCGGGTTTGCCGACGAACGCCTGCTGCTGATGCCGGTGGGCGACATGCATGGTGTGTTGCCCAATGCACGGGTGCGTCCGTGCGGTCACAACGGCGGCCTGCCCGTCGGCAGCGCGCTGCTGGGCCGGGTGATCGGTGCCGATGGCGTGCCCCTGGACGGGTTGGGGCCGTTGGGTGTGGACGAGCGTACCGCGGTCAAGCGCGAGCCGATCAATCCGATGTCGCGCAAGCCGATCGATGCGCCGCTGGATGTCGGCGTGCGCGCGATCAATGCCCTGCTTACCGTCGGTCGTGGCCAGCGACTGGGGCTGTTCGCCGGTTCCGGCGTCGGCAAGTCGACCCTGCTCGGCATGATGACCCGTTATACGAATGCCGATGTGGTGGTGGTCGGGCTGATCGGCGAGCG
>JAJZGE010000045.1 GCA_021798675.1 Pseudomonadota bacterium
GTTCAACAAGCGCCAGAAGCTGCCGTTCCACACCAACGGCATGCGCTTCTCCGCCTACGACGCGGACGGCAACGAACTGGCCACGCGCGACTACTATTCGGTCGGCGGCGGTTTCGTGGTGAACACTGACGAGGCGGCCGAGGACCGCATCGTCGCCGACACCACCGAGCAGCCCTACCCGTTCACTACCGGCGAACAGCTGCTGGCGCACTGCGAAAAGCACGGCCTGACCATCGCCCGGCTGATGCTGGCGAACGAGGGCGTCTGGCGCCCCGAGGCCGAGACCCGCGCCGGCCTGCTGACGATCTGGCAAGCCATGCAGGACTGCGTGACCCGCGGCCTGCGCTCGCCCGGCACCCTGCCCGGCGGATTGCACGTGGTGCGCCGCGCGCCAGCGATGGCGGACGAACTGCGTAACCAGCCCGAGGCTTCGCTGCGCGACCCGCTGACCATCCTCGACTGGGTCAACCTGTACGCGCTGGCGGTGAACGAGGAGAACGCCGCCGGTGGTCGCGTGGTCACCGCGCCGACCAACGGCGCCGCCGGCATCCTGCCCGCGGTGGGCCACTACTACCTGCGCTTCTGCCCCAAGGCGGACGACAACGGCATCCTCGACTACCTGCTTACCGCCGCCGCCATCGGCATCCTGTACAAGGAGAACGCCTCGATCTCGGGCGCCGAGGTCGGCTGCCAGGGCGAGGTGGGGGTGGCTTGCTCGATGGCCGCCGGCGGACTCACCGCCGCGCTTGGCGGCAATATCCACCAGATCGAGAACGCCGCCGAGATCGGCATGGAGCACAACCTCGGCCTCACCTGCGACCCGATCGGCGGCCTGGTGCAGATCCCCTGCATCGAACGCAACGCGATGGCCTCGGTGAAGGCGATCAACGCCAGCCGGATGGCGCTGAAGAGCGACGGCAAGCACCGCGTGAGCCTGGACAAGGTCATCCGGACCATGCGCGACACCGGTCGCGACATGAAAGACAAGTACAAGGAAACATCGCGCGGCGGTTTGGCGGTCAACGTCATCGAGTGCTGATGCGGGTCGCGGAGCTTGCGCTGACGCGACATCGAACAGCACGCCCGGGGACTCAACCAGGCCAACGCCAATCTGGCCGACCGCTACGGCGGCGACGGCAAGCTGATGCGCGTGCACAAGCGCCTGCTGGATTCGCACCGCCTGGGCGAAACCAGACCCGCCTGCACGCTGCGCTGGTCGGCATCAAGCGCGACATGGACGGCGCGGTGCTGGGCAACCGCGAACTGCTGGGCAACCCGGCGTTTTTCGAGCGCAGCGTGATGCCCATCGTGATGCGCCACTTCCAGGACAAGCCGCCCGAGCCGGATGCCGATACCCGCCGCCTGATCCAGCGGCTGCTGGTCGGCGAATCCCAAGGGCGCCTGCCGTTCGACCGGGGATGAGCCGCTGTTTCTGGTGGCCCGGCGTCGACCGTGCTAGGGTTGCATCGCAAATGCTATGCAAGAGGATGCCGTCATGAAAACCGCCACCTTGCCGCCTCTGCGTGTCGCTCCCGAGCTGCGCCAGGCGGCCGAGGCAGTGCTCCGCGAGGGCGAGAGCCTGTCCAGCTTCATGGAGCAGTCGCTGCGTGACGAAGTCAATCGTCGCCGCCTGCAGGCCGAGTTCATCGCCCGCGGCCTGGCTTCGCGGGAAGAGGCCAAGCGCACCGGCGTGTACTACGACGCCGATACCGTCCACGCCGAGCTGCGCGAGATGCTGGCCGAGGCCGAGGCAAAAGCGAAGACCAAGGCGTGAACTGGCAAGTCCGCTATACACCGGCGGCGCGCCACGACCTGAAACGGCTGTACGGCTTTCTGCTGGAGCAGGACGCCGGCGCGGCGCGACGCGCGCTAGCGTCCATCGTCAAAGGCGTCGGCTTGCTGCGACAGTTTCCTTTCACCTGCCGCAAGGTCGACCCGGACAACCCCTTGTTGCGCGAGCTTCTGGTGTCGTTCGGCGACTCGGGCTATGTCCTGCAATACGAGATAGAGGGCGAGCACATCGTCACCATCCTCGCCGTTCGCCACCAGCGCGAAGACGATTACTACTGAACCGAACCACCGACATTCCCAAGATCCGATGAACCCACCCAGCTACCAGCAACAGACCCGCTTCGTCATGCACTGAACCCAGTCTGCGAATGGAACCTCTCACAGTCACAAGCGGGTCAATCCACAGGCGATGATGAGCTTCCAGATTCCTAATTGCCCGCGTATCCCGGAGAAGTTTGGCGAACTGGCAGCTCCGTTGCTTGCGAAAGAGGTGAGAAATGCCGCCGAGAACCGCGAACTGATGAGCCTCTGAGACTGGCTGCTCCCCCTGCTGATGAACGGCCAGGTGCGCGTGGCATGACCGTGCTGCGCTGCACCGCCAAGCTGCTCAAGCGGCTGAAACAGCCGGCCAAGCCGGCGGAACCCATGCCCGAGGCGAACCCGCTGGGCGAGTGGTATGCGGACATCGACGTCTGGCGCCGGCAGCCCTTTGTGGTGCTGCTCAACGCCGCCACCGGCGCGCTGCTGGTGCTGCCGGGCAACGCGGCGAACCTGCGCGTGCTGCACGAACGCGCGCTGCTGCAGTTTGCCGCCATCGCCGAACACCACGGCCTGCGCGGTGCGGGCGTGGATGCCGAGCTACACGGCTTCGACGCCGGCTTCGCTTACGCCGCCACCCGCGACCGCAGCCTGGTTTCCTCGCTCAACCAGCGCAAGTTCGAGCTGTGGATGATGCTGGAACACAGCGACCGCTCCCTGTCCGAAGCCGCCGCGCGCGACTGGGATGGCCTGTTCAAGCACCCCGCGCTGGGCCGCAACACGCACCACGCTATGGAATACCACCGCCCGCTCGACCTGCTGCGCCAGCGCCTGCTGCCGGCCGCGCAGATACTTCCCTTCGATCGCGCGTCCTGAGCGACAAGCCCAAGGAGTGCCCACCAGGTCGCCATGACCGCCGGCAGGTGACAGCCGCGGCCCGATTCTGCAACCATCGACCCCTTTCGGGGACGCGCAGCCGCGCGCTTCAGGAGTTTCCATGTCTTCCAGCAGCTCGATCCGCCGCGACGTCGGCCCGTTCGCTTTGATGCTCACCGGCCTGGGTTCGATCATCGGTTCCGGTTGGCTGTTCGGCGCCTGGCGCGCGGCGCAGATCGCTGGTCCCGGCGCGATCTGGGCGTGGGTGATCGGCGCGGTGATCATCCTCTTCATCGCGCTGACCTATGCCGAGCTGGGCGCGATGTTCCCCGAATCCGGCGGCATGGTGCGCTACGGCCACTACTCGCACGGATCACTGGTCGGCTTCATCGCGGCCTGGGCCAACTGGATCGCGATCGTCTCGGTGATCTCGGTGGAGGCGGAGGCCTCGGCGCAATACATGTCCTCGTGGAAGTGGGCGTGGGCGAAAAGCCTTTACCACCAGGCCCCCGGCGGACACGGCGAACTGAGCGCGGTCGGCCTCACCATCGCCGCGGTGCTGGTGGTCGGCTACTTCCTGCTGAATTTCTGGAGCGTGAAACTGTTCGCGCGCTCGAACACCGCGATCACGCTGTTCAAGCTGGTGATCCCCGCGCTTACCGCGTTGCTGCTGATCGCTAGCGGCTTTCACCCCGCGAACTTCCACGTGGGTGTCCACGGCGGCCCCCATGCCATCAACTTCGCCTCGGTGCTCACGGCGGTGGCGATCGCCGGCATCGTGTTCAGCTTCAACGGTTTCCAGAGCCCGGTGAATCTTGCTGGCGAGGCGCACAACCCGGGCAAGAGCATCCCGTTTGCGATCGTCTGCTCGATCGTGCTGGCTACGGCGATCTATGTGCTGCTGCAGGTGGCCTTCATCGGCGCGGTGCCGCAGCAGATGCTGGCCAAGGCCGGCTGGCACGGCATCAACTTCAGCTCGCCGTTCGCCGACCTGGCCATCATCCTCGGCCTGCAGTGGCTGGCCACGCTGCTGTTCGTCGACGCGGTGATCAGCCCCAGCGGTACCGGCATGACCTATACCGCCACCACCGCACGCATGCTCTACGGCATGGAGCGCAACGGTACGCTGCCGCGCATCCTCGGCCACGTCCACCCGAAGTGGGGCGTGCCGCGCCCGGCGATGTGGGTGAACCTCGCGGTGTCCTTCCTGTTCCTGTTCTTCTTCCGCGGCTGGGGCACGCTGGCGGCGGTGATTTCGGTGGCCACGATCATCTCCTACCTCACCGGCCCGGTCAGCGTGATGACGCTGCGCCGCACCGCGCCCGGCCTGCACCGCCCGCTGCGCCTGGCCGGCCTGCCGGTACTCGCCGGCATCGCCTTTGTGATGTCCACCGAACTGCTGTACTGGGCCAAGTGGCCGCTGACCGGCGAGATCATCCTCTTGATGGTCGTGGCGTTGCCGATCTACTTCTACTATCAGGCGAAGCGCGGCTGGCACGATTTCGGCCGCCAGCTGAAGGGCGCCTGGTGGCTGATCGCTTACCTGCCCACCATCGCCCTCGTTTCCTGGGCCGGCAGCACCACCTTCGGCGGTCAGGGCTACCTTCCGTACGGCTGGGACCTGGCGGTGGTGGCGCTGATCGGCCTGGTGTTCTACGTGTGGGGCGTGAAGTCGGGCTGGCGCACGCCGTCGGTGGAAGATGCCGAACGCGAGGCGGCTGCACAGCCGCACGCATAGTCAACGGCGCGCGGGCAGGCACGCCGCGCGCCGATGGACTCCGTGGTCAACGGGGCGCCTGCGCCGGGGTGGCGGTTTTCGATGCGCCGGGCGCGCCTCCCGCATGGGCGGTGTTGGCGGGCGCGGGCGTGTCCAGGACCTTGGCCAGCAATGGCTGCAGCTTTCCGTTCATGCGCAGCTGCTCGATGCTGGCCATCGAGCGGTCGAGGCGACGGATGGCGTCGTCTTCGTAGGGCAGCGCGGCGCCCGGTGCGCGGGTAAGTGCGGCCAGGCGTGGGCCGACGTCATCGGTGAGCGCGAAATAGGCGCTGTCGTGGATACCGGCGGCAGCCAGCAACTGGCCGGGCATCAGCCAGGCGGCAGTGTCTTCGTGCAACGGCTGGTCGTTGCCGCGGGGATCGAGCAGCAGCCAGGTGCCCGGTTGCGCCAGCATGCCGCCGCCATCGACGAAGCCGTCGGTGCGGTAGACGTTGGTCAGCGCGGGCAGGTGATCACCGTAGAACAGCAGCAGGGTAGGGCGCTGGCGCCTGGCGAGCGCGGCGGCCAGGCGCCCGAGCTGCTGGTCGGCGTGCTGCATGTGGTAGAGGTAGTTCTGCAGCTCCAGCTTGTCCTTCCCTTCGATGCCGGCCGGCACGGCGATGGCGTCGCGCGCGGCGGTGTCCTTCGGCGGCACGTCGTAAGGGCCGTGTGCCTCGATGCTGATGGCGAAGATGAACTGTGGCGGCCCGCTGTCCTTCAGCTGGCGCAGGATCTCGTCGGTCATCGCGCTGTCGGCCATGTACTTGCCGTCGTTCGGCGCGTCGCGCGGGAAATCCGCCTGCGACACGAAGCGCTGGAAGCCCAGCGCCTTGAACGCGCTGCTGCGGTTCCAGAACGAGGGATCGTTGCCGTGCACCGCCACCGTCGCGTAGCCGTGCGCGTCCAGCACGTGCACCAGGCTGGGCACCTGCTTGTGGCCCATCTGCAGGTAGGGGAATTGCATGTCGTCGAAGTAGCGCAGCGACAGCCCGGTGAGCATTTCGAATTCGGTGCGGATGGTGCCGCCGCCGAAGGTGGGCACGTGCAGCGCGCCGCTGGTGCCATGCCGGGCGAGGCGGCGCAGGTTGGGCGTGAGGTCGGCGTTCGCGTAGCCCTTCATGATGGAGGGATCGAAGAACGACTCGCTCTGGACCACCACGATGTCCGGCAAGGTCGCGGCGTTCGGCGTGGCGAGGCTCTGGCGCAGCGGACCGGCCGATTGCCGGATCAGCTGCTCGGCGGCGGCGCGGTCGGGCTTGGGCTTGTTCTGCGCGTATTGCAGGCGGAACATCGTCAGCTCGCTGACCAGGCCGGCATGCTGGCGCGTGGATGCCGCCGACCAGGGTTCCAGCCATAGCACGTGGCCGTTGTAGATCCTCGCCCAGCCGCTCCAGCCGCCGAGCAGGCTGCCCAGCAGCAGCAGCAGCGCACCGCTGGCCGCGAGGCGCTTGCCGCCGGTGCGGCGGGCGAACAGCGGCGGCTCCAGCCGCCACATCGCGACCAGGATCAGCACCGCGGCCAGCAGCGCCAGGTAAGGCCAAGGGCTGTGCGGCAAATAGCCGGCCAGCAGGTGCGCGCCGCCCTTGCGCAGCTGGCCCACCATGCGGAAATCCGCCGGCAAAAGAGGTGTGCCGAGGTTCGCCACCTTCAGCCGGTTGACGGCGTAGATCAGCGCCTGCAGCAGGTAGGCAAGCCCGAACGACAGCAGCAGCCGGCGGGTCATCGCCAGCAGCAGCCCCGCCAACAGCAGGCCGGGCCATGCGTTCGCCAGCGGGAAGCGCGGCTGGTCCAGCAGGCGCGAGGGGAGCACGCCGGGCCCGCCGTCGAGCAGGCCGGTGAGCAGCACGAACAGCACCGTCATCGCCAGCACCAGGGCGATCTGCGTGGCCATTCGGCGAAGGGTGGGGCTGACGGAAAGGGTCATGGCGAAACCGGGGGTTCGGTTGTCATGGATCTGAAGTGCCAAGGTAATTGGGGCGACATGAATCGAGTGTTGTCGGGCAATGCCTTCGGCAACGTATCGACGTGGCAAACGGTGTACGGGCATGCCAGGCGCGGCTGCGGCACAATTCAGGAATGCCTCACGAATCCCCGGCGCTGCGCGCCCTGATCGACGACCGCTATGCCGAACTGGCTGCGCGCTGCCGCGCCGCAAGCGTGCCGTTGCACGACGACGCCGGCGTGGCCGAGCGCATCCGCCGCACGCTGGCGGCCAGCGATTTCGCGTTCGAGGCGTGGCGCGCCCAGCCGTCGCTGCTGTCGCCCGCAGGGCTGGAGCGGCTACGCTCGAACGCGGATGCCGCGGCCCGCATCGAGGCGCTGAAGTTGCCCACCGAGGAGGCGGCCACGCTGGCCGCGTTGCGCCGCTTTCGCCACGCCGAAGCGCTGCGGCTGGTGTTCCGCGACGTCAACGGCCTGGACGAGCTGCCGGAAACCCTGTCCGCCACCAGCGTGCTGTACGAGGTGCTGCTGGAAGCCGCGCTGGGCTGGAGCGAACGCGCACTGGACGAACGCTACGGCCACGCGCGCAGCAATGACGGCGAGCGCCAGCGGCTGGTGGTAGTAGGTTTCGGCAAGCTGGGCGGCGCGGAGCTGAACTTCTCCTCCGACATCGACCTGGTGCTGGCCTATCCGCAGGGCGGCCAGAGCGACGGCGCACGGCCGCTCGACAATGGCGAGTACTTCGTCCGGCTGGGGCGTCAACTGGTACGCCTGCTCAACGAGCCCACGGTGGACGGCATCTGCGCACGCGTGGACCTGCGCCTGCGGCCGTTCGGCAACGCGGGACGGCTGGCGCTGTCGTTTGCGGCGATGGAGCAGTACTACCAGCGCGAAGGCCGCGACTGGGAACGCTACGCGTGGATCAAGGCACGCCCGGTGGCCGGCGACCGCGCTGCCGGCAAGCAACTGTCGGAATTGCTGCGGCCGTTCATCTACCGCAAGTACCTCGACTACACCGCGTTCGCCGGCCTGCGCGAGATGAAGGCGCTGATCGATGCGGAAGTCGCGCGCAAGGATCTTTCCGACAACCTCAAGCTTGGCGCCGGCGGCATCCGCGAAATCGAATTCATCGTGCAACTCGTGCAGTTGATCCGCGGCGGCCGCGAACCCAGCCTGCGCGTGCGCGGCCTGCTGCCGGCGCTTTCCGCCTGCGAGGCGCGTGGCCATATTCCTGCCGCGCGCGCCAAGGCGCTGCGCGAAGCCTACGTGTTCCTGCGCCGGCTGGAGAACCGCGTGCAGATGCTGCGCGACGCGCAGACCCACGATATTCCGGACGATGCGCTCAGTCGCGAGCGCATCGCGTACGGGCTGGAGTGGCCGGCATGGGAACCGCTGGCGGAGGAGTTGGCGAAGCATCGCGGGATCGTCGCCAACGAATTCGCCGCCGTGCTGATGCCGCAGGGCGGGCGCGGCACGCGCGTGCCGGAGGCGGACGCCGCGCTATGGCAGGCCGCCTGCGCCGGAACCCTGGACGCCGGCATGCTGGAGGCCGGCGGCTTCGTGCCCGGCCTGGAAGCGGCCGATGCACTGGCCAAGCTGCCGCAGGGCGGCGCGGTGCGCGCGATGTCGGCGCGCTCGCGCGAGCGGCTGGATCACCTGATGCCGCAGCTCATCGCCGCCGCGCGCACCAGTGCAGCGCCGGTGCCGTGCCTGCTGCGGCTGTGCCGGCTGACGCAGGCGGTGGCGCGGCGCTCGTCCTATCTCGCCCTGCTGGAAGAACAGCCCGCCGCGCGCAAGCGCCTGGTCGCGCTGTTCGCCGGCAGCGCGCTGCTCGCCGAGCAGGTGATCGCGCAGCCGCTGCTGCTGGACGACGTACTCGACCCGCGCATCGACCAGCTGCCGCTGAAGCGCGCCGACATCGCCGCCGAGATCGCCCGCGTGCTGTCCACGCTGGAAGAGCGCGAGGCGGAGGCGGAACTGGAGCGCATCAACGAGTTCCAGTCCTCCACCGCGTTCCGCCTCGGCCTGGCCTTCAACGACGGTCGCGCCGACGCGGCGGCCACCGCGCGCCGCCTGGCCGCGCTGGCCGAATCGGTGGTGGGTGCGGTCACCGCGCTGGCCGAGCGCGAACTGGTCGCCCAGCACGGCCGCCTGCCGGGCCAGGGCTCCG
>JAJZGE010000046.1 GCA_021798675.1 Pseudomonadota bacterium
AAAATTGTCGGCTAGTCATCCGATCACAGTGCAGGCAATGTCATGGGTAGAGGCCCGTCCATCGAAGGCCGCAAGAGCGCCGAAGACGCCAAGCGCGCCAAGGTGTTCACCAAGCTGATCCGCGAAATCACCGTGGCCACGCGCTCCGGCGTCGCCGATCCTTCCGGCAATCCGCGATTGCGCGCGGCGATCGACAAGGCGCTGTCGGCGAACATGACGCGTGACACCATCGACCGCGCGGTCAAGCGCGGTTCCGGCGCCGACGGCGGCGCGCACATGGAGGAGCTGCGCTACGAGGGCTACGGCCCGGGTGGCATCGCGCTGATCATCGAGTGCTTCACCGACAACCCGGTGCGCACCGTGGCGGACGTGCGCAACGTGCTGACCCGGCACGGCGGCAACCTCGGCACCAGTGGCTCGGTGGCATTCCAGTTCAACCGATGCGGCGAGCTGGTATTTGCCACCGGCGGCGACGCGGCGGCCGAGGAGAAGGTGCTGGAAGCGGCACTGGAAGCCGGCGCTGACGACGTGGTCAACGAGCATGGCGAAAGTACTGTGCTGTGCACGCCGGAAAATTTCGAGGCGGTGCAGCAGGCGCTGTTGGCGGCCGGGCTGGTCTCGGTGCATGCCGGCGTGGTCATGCGTCCGCATAACCGCGTGGCGGTGTCCGGCGAGGCGCAGGAAACCCTGCTCGACCTGCTCGAAAAGCTCGACGCGCTGGACGATGTCAGCGACGTCTCGCACAATGCCGCGCTGTCCGCGTGAGGCGCTTGCCGGGTCAGCGTGCCTAGCCGTACCAGCCAGCTCCCCGGCACTGCCGCGGTCGTGCGCATCATCGGCATCGACCCGGGCAGCCAGCGCACCGGCGTGGGCATCATCGACGTGGGCATGACGGGCAAATTGACGCATGTCTTCCACGGCGCGCTGGCGGTGGCGGCCGAGGCCAGCTTCCCGCTGCGCCTGAAACGCATCTTTGACGAGCTGTGTGACATCATCGCCACCCATCAGCCGGTCGAGTGCGGGATCGAGCGCGTGTTCATGGCACGCAACCCCGATTCGGCGCTGAAGCTGGGACAGGCGCGCGGCGCCGCGATTTGTGCGGTGGTCAGTCGGGGGATCGTGGTGCACGAATATGCAGCAACGGAAGTGAAGCAGGCGGTAGTCGGCAGCGGCCGCAGCGACAAGACCCAGGTGCAGCACATGATCGGTATTTTGCTCGGCCTGCAAGGGCCGCTGCAGGCGGATGCCGCCGACGCGCTGGCGATCGCGGTGACACATGCGCACACCCGCGCCAGCTTGGCGCGGGTCGGGATTCCGCGCAGTGCATGGCGGCGGCGCCGATGATCGGCCGTCTGCGCGGCACGCTGGTTTCCAAGCAGCCGCCATGGCTGCTGCTCGAGGTGGCTGGCGTCGGCTACGAGGTGCAGGCACCGATGTCCACCATCTACGACCTGCCCGGGGTCGGCAAGGAAGTGATCCTGCTCACCCACTACGCCGTGAAGGAGGACGGCGCGGCGCTGTATGGCTTCCTGCACGAGGCCGAGCGATCGCTGTTCCGCAACCTGCAGAAGGTAAGCGGGATCGGCGCCAAGATCGCGCTGGCGGTGCTGTCGGGCGTTTCCACCGAGCATTTTGCGCGGCTGGTACAGGCCGGCGACGTGGCGGCGCTGACCAGGATTCCCGGCATCGGCAAGAAGACCGCCGAGCGCATCGTGGTGGAATTGCGCGACCGGCTCGACGGCCTGTCCAGCCTGCCTGGGGCCGCCATGCCGGTTGGCGGTGCGCCGCTGGACGCGGCCGGCGAGGCCAGCGGCGCGCTGCAGCAGTTGGGCTACAAGCCGGTCGAAGTGACCCGGCTGGTGCAGAAAGTCGCCGCCGAGGGCGACAGTGCCGAAACCATCATCCGCAAGGCGCTGCGCGCCGCACTCGGGAGCTGATCCAGTGACTGCAGAATCCATCCAGAGCGAGATGACCAAGCGTCGTCTGGCCAGTCTGGGCCTTGGTGCCATCGGCGTGGTCTACGGTGACATCGGCACCAGCCCGTTGTACACGATGAACCAGACGCTGACCCATGACGGCATGAGGGTGACGCCGGAGAGCGTCTACGGCGTGCTCTCGCTGATCTTCTGGGCGCAGATCCTGGTGGTGTCGCTGAAGTACGTGGTGTTCATCATGCGCGCCGACAACAAGGGCGAGGGCGGCATCATGGCGCTTATGGCGCTGGCGCAGCGCAGCGTGCGCGAACGGCCGCAGCTGCGCTGGGGGCTGGCGCTGCTGGGCATCTTCGGCGCGGCGCTGTTCTATGGCGATGGCGTGATCACGCCGGCGATCTCGGTGCTGGGCGCAGTCGAGGGCCTCAAGGTGGTGGCGCCGCATCTGTCCCACTGGGTGGTGCCGATCAGCCTGATCATCCTGCTGCTGCTGTTCACCATCCAGCGCGGTGGCACCGAGCGGGTGGGGCGGCTGTTCGGACCGATCATGGTGGTTTGGTTCGTCACCATCGCCCTGCTCGGCGTGCAGATGATCGCGCGCAATCCGCACGTGCTGTACGCGCTGGATCCGCGTCACGCAGTGTGGTTTTTCCAGACCCATGGCTTCCGCGGCTTCCTTGCGCTGGGCGGCGTGGTGCTGGCGCTCACTGGCGCCGAGGCGCTGTATGCGGACATGGGCCACTTCGGCAAGAAGCCCATCCGACTGGCGTGGTTCAGCTTCGTGCTGCCGGCGCTGGTACTCAACTATTTCGGTCAGGGCGCACTGCTGCTGGATGATCCGACCGCCATCGATAATCCGTTCTTCCGGCTGGCGCCGGACATCCTGCGTGCGCCGCTGATCGCGCTGGCCTGCGTGGCCGCGGTGATCGCCTCGCAGGCGGTGATCTCCGGTGCCTACTCGATGACGCGCGAGGCGATGTCGCTGGGCTACTCGCCGCGGATGGCGGTGGTGCATACCTCCAGCGAGATGTCCGGGCAGGTGTTTGTGCCGTGGGTGAACTATTTCCTGCTGATCATGGTGATGCTGGCGGTGGTCGGCTTCGGCTCGTCTGACAGCCTGGGCGCGGCCTACGGCATCGCGGTTACCGGCACCATGACGATCACCTCGCTGCTGGCGCTGGTGGTGGCGCGCTACCAGTGGGGCTGGAGTCGCCTCACGGTGATCAGCGTGGGCTCGCTGTTCCTGGTGATCGACCTGTCGTTCTTCAGCGCCAACCTGATCAAGGTGGAATACGGCGGCTGGTTCCCGCTGGTACTGGGCGTGGTGGTTTTCACCATGATGACCACCTGGCGGCGCGGCCGCGAGCTGGTGGTGCGCGAGATCAAGCAGTCCGGCCTGGCGCTGGCGCCGTTCATCGTCAACATTACCCAGCATCCGCCGCTGCGGGTGCCGGGCACGGCCATTTTCCTCACCGCCAACCAGCATTCCGTGCCGCACGCCATGTTGCATAACCTCAAGCACAACAAGGTGCTGCACGAACGCAACCTGCTGCTCACGGTGGATATGCTGGAAACGCCGCTGGCCGATCCGGATGAGCGCATTCAGATCACTTCGCTGGGCGACGAGTTCTTCGGCCTGGAGCTGCGCTTCGGCTTTGCCGAGGACCCGAACATTCCGCTGGCGCTGTCGCAGTGCGGCCGACAGGGTCTGTCCTTCGACATGATGGACACCACGTTCTTCCTGTCGCGCGAGACCATCGTTTCCGACAAGCGGCGCCCTGGCATGGTGCTGTGGCGCGACCGGCTGTTCGCTTTCATGGCGCGCAATGCAATGCCGGCCACCGCGTTCTTCAAGATTCCCGGCAACCGCCTGATCGAGCTGGGCGCGCAGGTCGAGATCTAGGCAGCGGCCGGCGAGGGTCCGGGTCGATGTTCCCTGTTCCCCGCTGCCGGTTCCCCGCATAATGCCGGCATGACCGAAGCCCGCATCATCACTGCTGCCGCGCAGCTCGACGACGCGGCGCTGGAAGCCACCATTCGCCCGCAGCGGCTGGCCGAGTATCTCGGGCAGCAGCCGGTGCGCGAGCAACTGTCGATCTACATCGAGGCGGCCAGAAAGCGCGGCGGGGCGCTGGATCATGTGCTGATTTTCGGGCCGCCCGGGCTGGGCAAGACCACGCTGTCGCACGTGATCGCCAACGAGCTCGGCGTCAACCTGCGCTCGACCTCCGGCCCGGTGCTGGAGCGCGCCGGCGACCTGGCCGCGCTGCTCACCAATCTGGAGCCGAACGACGTGCTGTTCGTCGACGAGATCCATCGGCTGTCGCCGGTGGTGGAGGAGGTGCTGTACCCGGCGATGGAGGATTTCCAGATCGACATCATGATCGGCGAAGGCCCGGCTGCGCGCTCGATCAAGCTGGATCTGCCGCCGTTCACGCTGATCGGCGCCACCACCCGTGCCGGCATGCTCACCGCGCCGCTGCGCGACCGCTTCGGCATCGTGCAGCGGCTGGAGTTCTACACCACCGACGAGCTCAGCGCGATTGTGCGGCGGGCGGCACGCATCCTCGGCATCACCTGCGCACCGGAGGGCGCGCACGAGATCGCCCGTCGCTCGCGCGGCACCCCGCGCATCGCCAACCGACTGCTGCGTCGCGTGCGCGATTACGCCGAAGTGCGCGCTGGCGGCGAGATCACGCTGGCAGTGGCACAGGCCGCGCTGGACATGCTGAAGATCGATCCGGAAGGTTTCGACGAACTCGATCGGCGCCTGCTCGGCCTGATCGTGGAGAATTTCGACGGCGGCCCGGTCGGGGTGGAGTCGCTGGCCGCCGCGCTGAGCGAGGACCGCGGCACGCTGGAGGACGTGGTGGAGCCGTTCCTGATCCAGCAGGGCTACCTGATCCGCACCGCGCGCGGGCGCATGGTGAGCGCGAAGGGCTGGCGCCATCTCGGCCTGACCCCGCCGCCGCGGCAACCGCAGCCGAGCGACCTGTTCCAGGCCGCCGCCGGCGATGACTGAATCCGCGCCGAAGCCACCCTTTCGCTGGCCGGTGCGGGTGTACTGGGAAGACACCGACGCCGGTGGCGTGGTCTATCACGCCAGCTATCTGCGCTTCCTGGAGCGTGCTCGCAGCGAATGGCTGCGCGGGCTGGGCATCGACCAGTTGGCGTTCAAGCAGGCCACCGGGCTGGCGTTCCTGGTGCGCGAGATGCACATCGACTTCCTCCAGGCCGCCCTGCTGGATGATGAACTGTCGGTCACGGTGGAAGTCAAACAGCGGCGCGCAGCCAGTATCCTGTTCGACCAGTGCATCACCCGTGCCGATGGCAGCCGGCTGATTCGCGCCGAGGTGCGGGTGGCCTGCGTGGACATGCTGCGCATGCGCGCGGCGCCGATGCCGAGCGATCTTTTTCCCGAAACTGCCCCCTGACCCCAAGCCGACTGGCGGAGAACCTTCAAGCAATGAACGGTGGACTGAACATTTTCTCGCTGATCTCGGATTCGAGTTGGCCGGTCAAGGCGGTGCTGGCGATACTGCTGGTTGGCTCGTTCCTGTCATGGGTCATCATCCTCCGCAAGCATGCGCAGACCAAAGCCGCGCTGGAGAGCGCCGAGGCGTTCGAGGAGCGCTTCTGGTCCGGCGGCGATCTGGCCCAGCTGTTTCGCGAAGTCAGTAATCGCGGTGCCAGCAACGGCGGCATCGAGAACATCTTCGAGTCCGGTTTCCGCGAATTCGCCCGCCAGCGCCAGCGCAAGAACCACGATCCACGCAGCGTGATGGAGAGCTCCGAGCGCGCCATGCGCGTGGCCGGTTCGCGCGAAATCGGCCTGCTCGAGCGCAATCTGGAGTTTCTCGCCAATGTCGGTTCGATCAGCCCTTACGTGGGCCTGTTCGGCACCGTGTGGGGCATCATGGGCGCGTTCCAGGGCCTCGGCGAGATGAAGGACGTCACCATCGCGGTGGTCGCGCCGCACATCTCCGAAGCGCTGATCGCCACCGCCATGGGCCTGTTTGCCGCGATTCCGGCGCAATGGATGTACAACCGGTTCGCCACCAAGGTCGAGCGTATCGCCTCGCATTACGACGTGTTCCAGGAGGAGTTCTCCTCGGTGCTGCAGCGGCAGATCCAGACCGACGACGCGGCCTGAGCGGAGCAGCCGTCATGCGAACCACCGGGCGCCAGAAGCGCTACAAGCTGAAATCCGAAATCAACGTGGTGCCGTACATCGACGTGATGCTGGTGCTGCTGATCATCTTCATGGTCACCACGCCGATGCTCAACTCCAGCGTCGACGTGCAGCTGCCGCAGGCCAACGCCAAGTCGCTGCAGCAGAAGAAGGACCCGGTGCTGGTGTCGGTGACCCAGGACGGCCAGCTCTACCTCACGCTCAGCGGCGCCAAGAAGGAACTGGTCGACGAGGACACGCTGAAGGCCAAGGTGCACGCCTTCGTGCAGGTCAACCCCGAGGTCAGCGTGCTGGTCGGTGGCGATCAGCGCGGCAGCTACGGCGGCGTGTTCAAGGTGCTGGCCGATCTGCAGCAGGCCGGCGTGTCCAAGGTTGGCCTGATGGGGCAACCGGGCGATTCGGGCCAGGGCAAGAGCACGTCCAATGGACGAAAGTAAGGCGACGCCGAAGGCGGTCGTGCTCTCCGCCATCCTGCATATCGGCATCGTGGGGTTTCTGTTCCTCGCGATCCTGCCGTGCTCGCGCTACGAGGCGTTTTTCGATGCGCTGGGCCTGCCGGCCTGGATGAATCCGATCACCTGCTCAAAGCCGCTGCAGCTGCAGGGTCCCATCATCGAGGCTACCCTGATCGGCCCCACCGGCAGCCCGCCGCCCAAGGCGGTGAAGGCCAAACCGGTGCCGAATTCGGTGCCGCCGCCGCCGTCCGTGCCACCCCCGCCGCCCCCGCCCACGCCCGACAAACCGGTGGTGAAGTCGCTTCCGCCGCCGCCCGATCATCCCGATGTGAAGGATCAGGAGAAGGTGGTGGAGGACGCTGCGCTGCAGGCCGAGGCCAAGCAGCTGCAGGAAGAAAAGCAGCGCCAGCGGCAGTCCGAGCTGGACGCGCAGGCGGCCAGGCAGAAGGCGGAAAAGCAGAAGCAGCTGGACGAAATCTTCAAGAAGATGGACCAGGCGGCGGCGCAGACCAGGAAGCTGGACAACACCGCGCGCCAGGCCAGGCAGCAGATGGCCGACCTGAAAAACGCCCAGGCCGACGGCCAGCCCGACCTGCCCAACACCGCGCAGCGCCAGACCGGCAACAACAGCCCCAACAGCAGCCTGAGCGACGCCTATGCGGCCGCCATTCAGAATGCGGTCACACCGAACTGGTTGCGGCCGGATAACATGCCGGATGTCCCGTGCGTGGTGCACATCGTGCAAATGATCGGCGGCGACGTGATGAGCGCCAAGGTCGACCCCAGCTGTCCCTACGACGACGCCGGCAAGCGCTCGATCGAAAATGCGGTACTCCGGACCAAGACCCTGCCTTACAAGGGTTTTGAGAGCGTGTTCAGTCGCGACATCACCCTCACCTTCAGACCGCAATGATCAAACCCATGCGCAAACTCAGTTCACGCTTCGCCCTCATCCTGCTGGCCTTGGCGGCCCTGCTGGCCGGCCCCGCGGCGGCCCAGTCGCTGAATGTCGACATCGTCGGCGGGCTCAAGACAGCCACCCCGATCGTGGTGGTGCCGTTCGCCCAGCAGGGCGGCACGCCGCTGCCCACCGACGTCGCCGACGTGATCCGCAACGACTTCAACCGCTCCGGCAAGTTCCGCGCGCTGGCCAAGAGCGACATCGTCGAGCAGCCCTCGCGCGGTGCGGACATCAAGTTCGCCACCTGGCGCCTGCTGAAGCAGGACTACATCACCGTCGGGCGCATCATCGACGCCGGCGGCGGCATGCTGCGGGTTGAATACGAGCTGTGGGACGTCAACAAGCAGCAGAGCCTGCTGGCCCAGGCGTTCACCGCTCCCGCCGGCGACCTGCGCGGCGTGGCGCACCAGATCGCCGACCAGATCTACCAGAAGATCACCGGCGTGCGCGGCGCATTCTGGACGCGCATCGCCTACATCACCGCAGTGGGGCTGGGCGACCACACCACCTATTCGCTGATCGTGGCCGATTCGGATGGCTACAACCCGCAGGTGGTGGCGCGCTCCAAGGAGTCGCTGCTGTCGCCGGCATGGTCGCCGGACGGCAAGAAGATCGCCTACGTCTCGTTCGAGAGCGGCAACTCCAACATCTACGTGCAGGACATCAGCACCGGTTCGCGCCAGCTGGTGGAATCCCACCCCAGGGGCATCAACGGCGCCCCGGCATGGTCGCCCGACGGCACCAAGCTGGCGGTGGCGCTGTCGTTTGCAGGCAATCTCAACATCTACGTGCTGGATCTGGCCACTCGCAAGGAAACGCGGCTGACCACCAACAACCTGGCGATCAATACCGAGCCGGTCTGGGCGCCGGATGGCCAGAGCATCTACTTCACCTCCGACCGTTCCGGTCAGCCGCAGATCTACGAGATTCCCGCCACTGGCGGCAGCGCCCAGCGGATCACTTTCCAGGGCCAGAACAACGCCAAGGCAGCCGTGAGCTACGACGGCAAGCAACTCGCGATGGTGCAGGGCAACGGGAACGTGTATCGTATTGCCATCATGGATCGCAGCCTGGGTGACCAGGTGCGCTTCATTTCGCCGGGTCCGCTTGACGATTCACCGAGTTTTGCTCCAAACGCCAGCATGCTGCTGTATGCCGCCACGGATGGGCGCCGCGGGGTCTTGTACGCTGTTTCGAATGACGGTCTGGTGCGCCAGCGTCTGGTGCTTGCCGACGG
>JAJZGE010000047.1:0-5941 GCA_021798675.1 Pseudomonadota bacterium
CATTCTTGCGGGCCTCCATCAGGGCGGCGAAACGATCGAACAGGTAACCGATGTCGTGCGGACCGGGGCTGGCCTCCGGATGGCCCTGGAAGCAGAACGCCGGCCGGTCGGTCAACGCGAAGCCCTGCAGCGAACCGTCGAACAACGAGGTATGGGTGACGCGCACGTTCGCCGGCAACGTGGCCGGGTCGACCGCGAAACCATGGTTCTGCGAAGTGATCAGCACGCGGCCATCGTCGTGGTCCTTCACCGGATGGTTGGCGCCGTGGTGGCCGAACTTCATCTTCAGCGTCTTCGCGCCCAGCGCCAGGCCCATGATCTGGTGGCCGAGGCAGATGCCGAACAGCGGGATCTTCGCATCGAGGAGGGTCCTGGCGGCCTCGATGGCGTAGTCGCAGGCCGCCGGATCGCCCGGGCCGTTGGAGAGGAACACCCCATGCGGCTTCATCGCCAGCACCTCGGCGGCCGGCGTCTGCGCGGGCACCACGGTGATATCGCAACCCTGCTCGGCCAGCAGACGCAGGATGTTCAGCTTCACGCCGAAGTCGTAGGCCACGACCTTGAAACGTTTGGACGGCTGATTGAAAGCCGTCCGGTCGAGGTCGTAGATGCCCTCGCTCCACGCGTATGGCTTGTCGACGCTGACCACCTTCGCCAGATCCATGCCGTTGAGGCCGGGGAAGGCTCGCGCCTTCGCCAGCGCGGCTTCGGCGTCGATCGCCTCGCCGGCCGCGATGCAGCCGTTCAGCGCGCCCTTGTCGCGCAGGATGCGGGTAAGCCGGCGCGTGTCGATGCCGGCGATGGCGACGATGCCGTGGCGCTTCAGGTAATCCGGCAGGCTTTCGCTGCTGCGCCAGTTGCTCGCGCGGCGCGGCACGTCACGCACGATCAGGCCGGCGGCATGCACCGCGGTGGACTCGGCATCCTCGGCGTTGATGCCGGTGTTGCCGATGTGCGGATACGTGAGCGTGACGATCTGACGCGAGTACGAGGGATCGGTGAGGATCTCCTGGTAACCGGTCATGGCGGTGTTGAAAACCACCTCGCCGACGGTTTCGCCGGAGGCGCCCACGGCATGGCCGTGGAACACGCTGCCGTCTTCGAGGGCAAGCAGAGCGGGGATGGGCATGGGAACCGCCTTTCGGGTGCAGCAAAGTCCGCAAGCCGCGGGAAGCAGGCTTGTGAACCTTGGAAGGGAGGACGTTCGGGCGGGTGGCAATGATAGGCGTCGAGGCGCTTTCTGTCCACTTCGGATCCGGAATGACGCGCGGCTCTCGTCAGCCCGCGTACCGTCGTGCGACGCTACACTCGCGCAACGCCACCGAGGTGGTTAACGAAGCACGACCATGAGTCCGGACGCCCTGCTCGACCCGATCCGTTTCGAACGCCCGGATACGCTGGTGCAACATGAGCCCTTCCCCTTCATGGTGGCTCACGGCCAATTGCCCGACGAGGCCCGTGGCGACCTCGACCGTGACTTTCCGCGCTATTCCAGTGCTGGCTTTTTTCCCTGGGACCCGGCCGACTGCGGCCCGTCCGTCAACACCCTGATCGGGCAGCTCACCGCACCCGAATTCGCCAGCTTGATCGGCCGCAAGCTGGGCATCGACCAGCTCGGCCAGTACCCCACCCTGGTGACGCTGTGCCGCCTGCTCAACAAACGCCACGGCACCATCCATACCGACAGCAAGTCCAAGGTGGCCACCGCGCTGCTCTACCTCAACCCGCAGTGGCCCGATACCAGTGACGGCTGCCTACGTTTCCTCGGCAGGGTCGATGACATCGACGCCATGGTGGCTCCGGAATTGCCGCCGCTCTACGGCGAATTCGCGGTATTCAAGCGCTGCGACAACTCCTTCCATGGCCACCTGCCCTACGAGGGCGAACGCCGGGTGATCCAGGTGGCCTGGCTCACCAGCGAGGAGGAGAAGCTGCGCAAGACCAGGCGCGGCAAGTTCTCCCGCCTGTTCAAGAGGCTGTTCGGCAGGCTGGACACGCAGTACGGCGCCGGCCGCGACCGCAACGCCTCGCACCGCGACTGAACCCGCCCGTCAGCGGGCGGCGAAGTGCCAGGCCACGAAGGCAGCGAACACGCCGTACAGCAGGCCCACCGGCAACAGCCGGCGCGCATCCACACCGCCGCGCCGGAACAGCCGCCACAGGTAGACGATGGCGGCGGCGGTGAGCACGCCGGACACGATCAGCGGTGCATCGAACCGCCAGGGCGTGGCGAAGATCGCCAGCGCGCTCGGGACGGTCGCCTGGATCATCATCGCGCCGGAGATGTTGGCCAGCGCCAGCCGCTCCTTGCCCTGGCGCACCCAGATCAATGCGTTGAGCGTCTCGGGCAGCTCGGTCGCCACCGGGCTCAGCAGCAGCGCCACCAGATGCGGCGGCATTGCCAGGGCTTCGCCGATCGCCTCCAGCTGCCCCACGAACACCCGCGAGGCGATGGCGATCACCGCCAGTGCAGCCGCCGTCTGCGCCAGCACCCAGCGCATCGCAGGCTCCGCTTGCCGCGGGCGCAGCTTGAGTGGTTCCAGCGCGTCTTCTTCCGGGGCGGTATCGTCGCTGTGCACCTCGCGCCACACGTACAGTGCATAGGCCAGCAGGAAAAGTACGCCCAGCAGCGGCTTGAACGCGAACGCCACCAGGCCCAGGCCCACCTTGACCGCGAAGATCGCCAGGAACCACGACTGGTCGCGCGCCAGCCGCCGATGGTCGACCCGCACCAACGGGTCGGCGCGATGCAACCGGCGCCGGTTGCGCCACAGCGCCGCGCCGACCACCGCATAGGCGATGGTGGCCAGCACCAGCGGCCCGCCCATCGCGGCACCCACGCCGATGTCGCGTGCCGCCGGCCCCTTGCCGAGGATCACCGCCACGAAGGTCACCGCGCTCTCCGGCAGGGCGGTACCGAACGCCGCCAGCACGGTGCCGGTGGCGGTCGCGCCCAGGCCGAGCTTGCGACCCAGCCATTCGATGCCGTTGACGAAGTATTCGCAGGCGAGATAGATCGCGCCGGCCGAGACGAGGAACAGGCACAGGGTCAATAGCATTGGATATGCACGGGGCCGGGCGAACATGGCAACCAATGGCGCAGCGGCACCGTTCGCCCGGCCGGACGAGGTGTCGCTGGCCAAAGGTCTCGCCGGGCAGGCATCGCCGGGCGACGCCTGCTGTCCGCACCATGGCGCCGTGCGACGGCTACCAAGTCTGTTGATGCGGACGCCTCTGGGGACGAGGCTGGCTACTCCCCAATGACAGGCCGACGATGCTAGCGGCCACCCTGCGCGATGACAATGCCCGCCGCGCGGGCTCAGCGCGGCGATGCGAGGACGTCCTCCAGCCGCCAGTGTCCGGCGGCCCGGCCGACCAGCCACTGCGCCGCCTGCAGCGCGCCGCGCGCGAAGATCGCGCGGTCAGTGGCGCGGTGCCCCAGTTCCAGGCGCTCTCCCGACCCGATCAGCAGCGCCTGGTGCTCGCCCACGATGTCGCCGCCCCGGATCACCGCGAATCCGATGCTGCCGGGAACGCGCGCTCCCGTGTGCCCTTCACGGCTGTACACCGCGGCGTCCTCGAGCGTGGAGTCGCGCGCGGCGGCGGCGGCCTGCCCCAGCGCCAGCGCGGTGCCCGAAGGTGCATCCTGCTTGCGGCCGTGGTGGGCCTCGACGATCTCCAGGTCCCAGTCCGGCAGGGCGGCGGCGGCCTCGCGCAACAGCCGCGTGAGCAGTGCCACGCCGAGACTGAAATTGGCCGCACGCAGCAGCGCGACGCGCGAGCCGGCAGCATCCAGCCGAGCCTGCAGCTGCGCATCGAGCCCGGTGGTACCGGTGACCAGCGGGATTCCGTGCGCCAGGCAATGGTCCAGCGTCGCGGCAAGGCCGGCCGGGCCGCTGAAATCGATGACCACGTCGAGCGCGGGCGCACGCGACCAGTCGCGTGCATGGCGCAAGGCCTGCCCCAGCCAGACCGGCTCGCCGTCGTGCGCCGAGCCGGGCGACACCACCGCATGCGCCAGCTCGAAACGCCGCTCGTCACGCAGCAGCGACAGCAAGGCCTGGCCCATGCGGCCGGAGGCGCCATTGATGGCGAGGCGGATCGGCGAACTGGTCATGACGGACGTCCTGGCATGCGCGGCAAACGGACGTCCAAGTTAGCTTACGAGGTCACCTTCGACCAGAACTGCTTCACGCCGTCGAACCAGTTGTGGGCGCGCGGCATGTGCTCTTCGGCCTTGCCCTCGTTGAAGCTGGCTTCCAGTTGCTCCAGCAGCTCGCGCTGTTCCTTGGTGAGGCGTACCGGGGTTTCGACCACCACGCGGCAGATCAGGTCGCCGGCGCGGCCGCTGCGCACCGACTTCACGCCGCGACCGCGCAGGCGGAAGGTCTGGCCGGTCTGGGTCTCCGGTGGAATGGTGATCGGCACCTCGCCCTCCAGCGTGGGCACCGGCAGTTCGGCACCCAGCGCCGCCTGCGAAAAGCGGATCGGCACCTCGCAGTAGAGGTCGTTGCCGTCGCGCTGGAAGATCCTGTGCTCGCGCACGCGGACTTCTACGTAAAGATCGCCGGCTGGCGCGCCGGCCGGGCCGGCCTCGCCCTGGCCGGTGAGGCGGATGCGGTCGCCATTGTCGACGCCGGCGGGGATCTTCACCGACAGCGTGCGGGTCTCCTCCAGCCGTCCCTCGCCATGGCACTGCTTGCACGGCTTCTCGATGGTCTGGCCGCTGCCACCGCAATGCGGACAGGCCTGCTGGATCGAGAAGATGCCGTTCTGCATGCGTACGCGGCCATGGCCATGACAGGTCTTGCACTGCACGGTCTTGCCGTCGGCCGAACCGCTGCCGTTGCAGTGGTGGCAATTGACCTGGGTGGGAATCTCGATCTTGCGCTCGACGCCGAACACGGCATCTTCGAGGTCGAGTTCCATGATGTAGCGCAGGTCGGCGCCGCGGCGCGGCTGGCGGCCGCGGCCACCGCCGAAGATGTCGCCGAAAATATCGCCGAAAATATCGCCCATGTCGCCGAAACCGGCGCCGCCGCCGCGCCCGCCCATGCCGCCCTCGAAGGCCGCATGGCCGTACTGGTCGTACATGGCGCGCTTCTGCTCGTCGCAGAGCACTTCGTAGGCCTCCTTGGCCTCCTTGAACTTGTCCTGCGCCGCCGGGTCGTCCGGGTTGCGATCCGGGTGGTATTTCATCGCCAGGCGACGGAAGGCTTTCTTCAGCTCGACCTCGGTGACCGTGCGTTCGACACCCAGGACTTCGTAGTAATCACGCTTGCTCATTGCTTGATCCGCGATTCGATGCGCCGATCAGGAACGAACCAGATCGCTGCCACCGTGGCATAGAACAGACACGACACCCACGGCGCCACGAACGCCAGCAGGATGCCACCCAGATACATGACGACGGCGACCTTGCCTTTCCAGTCGCCGCCAACCGCCTGCGCCAGCAGCGAGGTCTTGCCGCCGTTCGCGCAGATCAGGCTGTACTGCAACGGTAGCCAGGCGATGGCGCACATCAACAGCACGAAGCCGTACACCGCCACCGGCAACCCGGCGAACGCGTTCTCGCCCATCCAGCCCGTGGCCACCGGCATCAGCGAAAGCCAGAACAGCAGGTGCAGGTTGGCCCAGAGCACGCTGCCATCCACCGTCTTCGCCGCATGCAGGAAGTGATGGTGATTATTCCAGTAGATGCCCACGTAGACGAAGCTAAGGACGTAGCTGAGGAACACCGGCCATTGCGCGGCCAGCACGTCCCAGCCGGCCCCGTGTGGCACCTTCAGTTCCAGCACCATGATGGTGATGATGATGGCCAGCACGCCATCGCTGAAGGCTTCCAACCGCCCCTTGCCCATCGCTTCCCCCATGAACAGTGAAACGAGCGCCGCTCGCGCGACGCCCGTTCCGGGTCAAGACAGCCTTACTTCTTGTCGTC
>JAJZGE010000047.1:5951-8771 GCA_021798675.1 Pseudomonadota bacterium
GCGCGGACCCGTGCGGACCGGGCTGCGCGCCCGCGTCGGCCGAACCGCCCTGGGCCGCGGCGTAAAGTGCCTGCGCAGCCTGCTCCAGCTTGGCGATCTTCGACTCGATCAAGGCCTTGTCGTCGCCATCCTTGACCTTCTCCAGTTCCGACAGCGCTTCCTCGATGCTGCCGATCTGCCCGCCGACCTTGCCGCCGTGCTCCTTCAGCGCACTGCGCGTGGCGTGCACCAGCTGATCGGCCTTGTTGCGGGTCCCAACCAGTTCGTGGAACTTCTTGTCCTCTTCCTTGTTCGCCTCGGCGTCGGCCACCATGCGCGCGATCTCCTCCTCGGAGAGGCCCGAGCCGGCCTTGATCTCGATCTTCTGCTCCTTGCCGGTCTTCTTGTCCTTGGCCGACACGTGCAGGATGCCGTTCGCGTCGATGTCGAAGGTCACCTCGATCTGCGGCATGCCGCGCGGCGCCGGGTCGATGCCGGTGAGGTCGAACTTGCCGAGCGACTTGTTCGCGTTGGCGCGCTCGCGCTCGCCCTGCAGCACGTGCACGGTCACCGCGGTCTGGTTGTCGTCGGCGGTGGAGAACGTCTGCGCGGCCTTGGTCGGCACGGTCGTGTTCTTCTCGATCAGCTTGGTCATCACGCCGCCCATGGTCTCGATGCCCAGCGACAACGGGGTGACGTCGAGCAGCAGCACGTCCTTGACCGAACCGCCCAGCACGCCGCCCTGGATCGCCGCGCCCACGGCGACAGCCTCGTCCGGATTGACGTCCTTGCGCGGCTCCTTGCCGAAGAAGTCCTTCACCGACTCCTGCACCTTGGGCATCCGGGTCTGGCCACCGACCAGGATCACCTCGTCGATGTCTGACACGCGCAGGCCGGCGTCGTTGAGCGCGGTACGGCAAGGGTCGATGGTGCGCTTGACCAGGTCCTCGACCAGCGCTTCGAGCTTGGCGCGGGTGAGCTTGATGTTCAGGTGCTTCGGACCGGAGGCATCGGCCGTCACGTAAGGCAGGTTCACCTCGGTCTGGTGCGACGAGGACAGTTCGATCTTGGCGCGCTCGGCGGCGTCCTTCAGGCGCTGCAGGGCCAGCGGGTCCTTGCGCAGATCGATGCCCTGGTCCTTCTGGAACTCTTCCACCAGGTAGTCGATCACGCGCATGTCGAAGTCCTCGCCGCCGAGGAAGGTGTCGCCGTTGGTGGCCAGCACCTCGAACTGCTTCTCGCCGTCGACCTCGGCGATCTCGATGATCGACACGTCGAAGGTGCCGCCGCCGAGGTCGTACACCGCGATCTTGCGGTCGCCACCCTTCTTGTCCAGGCCATAGGCCAGCGCGGCCGCAGTCGGCTCGTTGATGATGCGCTTCACTTCCAGGCCGGCGATGCGGCCGGCGTCCTTGGTGGCCTGGCGCTGGCTGTCGTTGAAGTAAGCGGGCACCGTGATGACGGCCTCGGTGACCGGCTCGCCGAGATAGTCCTCGGCGGTCTTCTTCATCTTCATCAGCACCTTCGCGGAGACTTCCGGCGGCGCCATCTTCTTGCCGTCGGCGGTCTGCACCCAGGCGTCGCCGTTGTCGTTCGCGACGATCGAGTAGGGCACGATGTGCAGGTCCTTCTGTACCTCGGCATCGGTGAACTTGCGGCCGATCAGGCGCTTCACCGCGTAGAAGGTGTTCTTGGGATTGGTCACGCCCTGGCGCTTGGCCGGCGCGCCCACCAGCACTTCGCCGTCCTTGCTGAAGGCGACGATGGACGGCGTGGTGCGGTCGCCTTCCGCGTTCTCGATGACCTTGGTGGTGCTGCCGTCCATCACGGACACGCACGAGTTGGTGGTGCCCAGGTCGATACCGATGATCTTGCCCATGAGTGTGCTCCCGAATTTCGAAGGCGGCCCCACGGCCGCGCGATGGTTTTCCAGATGGGGGCCGCGTGCGGCGAATCAATGCCGACGGGACTCCGGATGTGTCGCGCCCGGCGGCGCGTGGTTCAGTCTTTCGCCACCGCCACCAGCGCGGGGCGCAGCAGGCGGTCGTTCAGCACGTAGCCCTTCTGCAGCACGCTGACCACCGTGCCGGCTGCCGCACCGGGCGCCTCCACCATGCTCACCGCGTGGTGGCGCTCGGGGTCGAGCGGCTGGCCCAGCGGATCGACCTGGGTAAGGCCATGGTTCTCGCCCATCTTCAGCAGCGATTTGAGCGTGAGTCCCAGACCCTCGCGCATCGCCGCCAGGTCGGCGGTCTCCACCGCCAGGCCGCTCTCAAGGCCATCGAACACCGGCAGCAGCTCGTTGAGGAGCTTCTCGTTGGCGAAGCGGCGCGCCTGCTCCAGGTCGCGATGCAGGCGTCGGCGCTGGTTTTCCAGCTCGGCCTTCTCGCGCAGCACGGTCTCGCGCAGTTCGGTATTGCTGGCCTCCAGCTCGGCGACGCGTGCCCGGAGCGCATCGAGGTCGGCGTTGAGCGCCTCGCCGGCGGCATCATTGCCGTGTTGTGCCAAGTGCGGGTCGTCGTTCTGCATGAGCGGCTCCAATTCTCGTCCGTGGCCGGCGCAGGGCCGACCGATAAAACCTGCGGGTAATCCCCGCCCCCTTATGTGGTCGTCGCGGCGCGATTCAAGGCGTCGCTGAGCAGGCCGGCAGTGGCCTGCACCACCGGAATCACCCGCTCGTAGGCCATCCGCGTGGGGCCGATCACGCCCACCGCGCCGAGCACGCGTCCCTGCGTGCCGTAGCTGGCCGTGACCATGCTGCAGCCGTCCAGCGCGGCGAAACCCGATTCCTCGCCGATAAACAGCCGCACACCGGGCGCCCGCGCGCAGGACTCCATCAGC
>JAJZGE010000048.1 GCA_021798675.1 Pseudomonadota bacterium
AGCACGTCGGGAATCACCGCGATCGCCTTCGCGTCCCGGAGCAGGTCGCTGGGGATGGCCTTGTCCGGCGCCTGCTCGATCTCGTTGAGCACGCGCACGGCGTTCTGTGCACGCATCTCCGGCGTGCTGTCGCCGGCGTGGGCGGCCATCGCTGGCAGCATCAGCGCCGCGCCGAGCAGCAGGAAGCGATACAGAGATGTCTTCTTCAACATGGGCAGCTCCGTCGTTGAGTGGGGGCCATGGGATGGGGAATGGCACTTATGGCAGACTCGCGGCAGTCTCGCCGCCAGCACCACGATGCCTAGCCACAATCACTATACCGGCCCCGCAGGCCAGCACGATCCCGCCGCCACGGCATCCGTTCAGACAGGGGTATTGCTGGTTAACCTCGGCACGCCCGCCGCGCCCACGGCGAAAGCGCTGCGCCCCTGGCTCGCCGAATTCCTGTCCGACCGGCGCGTGATCGACTACCCGCGCTGGCTGTGGTGGCCGATCCTGCATGGCGTGATCCTGCGCGTGCGTCCGCGACGCTCCGCCCACGCCTATGCCCGCATCTGGGACGAGCAAGGCTCGCCGCTGCGCTGGCGCAGCGAGGCCCTGGCGAAATCGCTGCAGGCCGAACTCGGTCCGGAAGTACGCGTGGCGCTGGCGATGCGCTACGGAGAGCCGACCGTGGCACAGGTCATCGCGCAGCTACAGCGCGACGGCGTGCGCCGCCTGCTGGTGCTGCCGCTGTACCCGCAGTATTCCGCCACCTCCACCGGATCGGTGATCGACGCCGTAGCCGACGCGATGAAGGCGCTGCGCTGGCCGCCCGAGCTGCGCATCGTCAACGACTATCACGGCGAACCGGGCCATATCGACGCGCTGGCCACCAGCATCGAAAACTGGTGGGACGGGCATGGCCGTGGCGACAAGCTGCTGCTTTCCTTCCATGGCATACCCGAGCGCTACGTGCGCCTCGGCGATCCGTACGCCGACCAGTGCCGCGCCACCGCGCGCCTGCTGCGTGAGCGGCTGCGGCTGGACGAGTCGCAACTGGTGCTGAGCTTCCAGTCGCGGGTCGGCCGCGAACGCTGGCTGGAACCTTATACCGACGCCACCGTGCGCCGCCTGGCCGGCGAAGGCGTGAAACGGTTGGACGTGGCTTGCCCCGGCTTCGCGGTGGATTGCCTGGAAACACTGGAAGAAATCGCGCTGCAGAACCGCGAGTTCTTCGTGGCCGCCGGCGGCGAGGACCTGCGCTACATCCCAGCGCTCAACGACAGCCCCGAACAGGTACGCAGCCTCGCCGCGCTGGTACGCCGCCAGCTGAGTGGCTGGCCCGGCTTCGACACGTGAGCAGTCCACGCGCGCGGCACCTCGCGCTGCCACAACTTACGCTCGCCGCGCTGGAATGGGGCGAACCGGACGCGCCGCCGCTGCTCGCCCTGCACGGCTGGCTGGACAACGCCGGCAGTTTCGCCATGCTGGCGCCGCTGCTCGCCCAGCGGTGCCGGGTGATCGCACTGGACCTGCCCGGACATGGCCACTCCGACCACCTGCCGGCCGGCGCCAGTTATCACCCCATCGACCAGGCACGTACCGTGCTCGCCGCGCTCGATGCGCTGGGACTGCGGCGCTGCCGCCTGCTGGGCCATTCGCTGGGCGCCGGCATCGCGTCGCTGGTCGCGGCCGCCGCGCCTGCGCGCATCGAGCGCCTGCATCTGATCGAAGGGCTGGGTCCGCTGGGCGACGACGGCACGCACACGCTGCAGCGCTATCGCGACGCGCTGGCCGCGCCGCCGGCCAGCGGCAAGACGCTGCGCGTGTTCCGCAGCATCGACCAGGCCGCCAGTGCCCGCGCCATCGCCAGTGGCCTCCCCGCCGAGCTCGCACGCCCGATCATCGAGCGCGGCCTGCGCGAAGCCGACGGCGGCTGGCAATGGCGCAGCGACCCCCGCCTCGTGCGCCCCACCGCGGTACGGTTGGCCGAAACGCAGATCCGCGCCCTGCTGGCCGGCATCGAAGCACCAACCTCCCTGCTGCTTTCGCAACCCGCCACGCCCTACCTGCCCACGCTGCAGATGGAGGCTCGCGCCGCCTGCGTGCCGCGCATAAACGTCGAGCACCTGGCCGGCGGCCACCACCTGCAGCTCGAACATCCGCAGGCGGTGGCGCAATGGGTGCTGCGCCACGCGGCGGGCTGACCTCGCCGCGCCGGTGGGTTAGCCGGAAATCGCCAGCCGCTCCGAGCGGTACATCTGCACGGTGATGCCGATCGCGACCGCCGCGGCCGCCAGCGTGCCGGCAAGGCACAGTCCAAGCTGCGCGGCGCCGACGCCGTCGCCGCGCAGCTGCCGCATGATGCCGAGGTTCTGGCCCAGAAGCGGCACCGCGTACATCCAGGCCTGCGCCTTGATCGGCAGGAAGGCCAGCAAGGCGCTCGGGATCAGCGGCACCATCATCAGCAGCGAAACGTAGGTCTGCGCCTCGCGGTAGCTCTTGGCGAACGCCGCGACCAGTGTCTGCAGCGAAGCCAGCAGCAGCACCAGCGGCAGCATCAGCAAGAGAACGATGCCAGCGAAGCGCCAGCCCAGGTCCAACTCCATGCCCAGCTTCTCGGCGGGAATCAGGTGCCCCACCACCGCGAATGCGAGCAGGGTGATCGCGAGGCTGGCCAGCGAGAACAGGCAGATCGCCGCGAGCTTGCCGAACAGGATCTTCCAGCGCGCCACCGGGTTGGCGAACAGCGGCTCCAGCGACTGCCGCTCGCGCTCGCCGGCAGTGAGGTCGATGGCGAGGTACATGCCGCCCATGAACAGGGTGATCACGAAGAAGTACGGCAGCATCGCAAACAGCAGTACCGCGCGCGACTGCGGAGTAGCCTGATCGCGCTTGGCCACCTGCACCGGCCAGGCCGTGCCCGGCGAGAGGCCGCGCGCCACCAGCCGCATCGCGCCCTGCTGCCGGGCGTAGGCCTCCACCAGCTTCTGCACGCGCTCCACCGCGCTGCTGGTGTCCTGCCGCGAGGAGTCATAGAACATCTCCACCTGCACCGGCTCGCCCTGGCGCCAGGCCTTGCCGTAGCCGGCGCCGATGCGCAGCACCACGTCGGCATCCTGCTTGCGCACTGCCGTGCCGGGGTCGGCCACCGGTGCGTCCGGTACGATGCCGCCTTCCTCCAGCGCATCGACCAGATGTGGCGCGTACTGCGCGCCGATCACCGGTACGTGCAATGGCTTGTCGGCTTTGTCCAGCTGCTGGTTGATCTGCACGTTGACCAGCATGACGAACAGCAGCGGCCCCAGCAGCGGACCGGTGAAGAACGCGCTGAGCAGGGTACGGCGGTCACGCAGGTTTTCGCGCACTTCCTTGAGGAACACGGTGAACGCGGCGCTGCGGCGACGGGTTTTCGTGGCGACGGCGTTCATGCGGCAAGTCCCTCGTCGGTTCCGATGACCTTCACGAACGCCTCCTCCAGGTTGGCCTCGCCGGTTTGCGCGCGCAGCGCGTCGGGTGTCGCGTCGGCCACCACGCGGCCGCGCGCGATCACCACGATGCGGTCGCACAGCGCCGCCACCTCCTGCATGATGTGGCTGGAGAACAGCACGCAGCGCCCCTCCGCCTTCAACTGCTGCATGAAGCGCCGCAGGCCACGCGTGGCCATCACGTCGAGGCCGTTGGTGGGCTCGTCCAGGATCACGTTGCGCGGATCGTGGATCAGCGCGCGGGCGATGGCGGTCTTCACGCGCTGACCCTGCGAGAAACCTTCGGTCCGGCGATCGAGGATGTCGCGCATCTCGAGCGCATCGACCAGCGCCTCGCGGCGCGACTGCGCGACGGCTGCATCGATGCCGTGCAGCTGGGCGAAGTATTCGATGTTCTCGCGGGCGGTGAGCCGCTTGTACAGGCCGCGCGCGTCCGGCAGCACGCCCAGCGCACGACGCACGCTGAGCGGATCGGTGGCGGCATCCACGCCATCCACCAGCACCTGGCCGCTGTCGGGTTTCATCAAGGTGTAGAGCATGCGCAGCGTGGTGGTCTTGCCGGCGCCGTTGGGGCCGAGCAGGCCGGTAATCTCGCCGTCGCGCGCAGTGAAACCGACGCCGTCGACGGCCTTCACCGCGCCGAAGGCCTTGTGCAGGTTCCTGACTTCGATCACGGGAGGTCGCTCCGGTTGAGGCAGATGTCCCGACGGGCTGCAAGCATCGACAAGGTAGCCAGCAGCGGCAGCAGGATGACGGTGAGGAAATGCGGCGCCTTGAGCTCGGCCGCCGCAAGCATGGCTGCAGCCCACAGCATGGCGTTCGCCAGCACGTAATGCCTGCTCATGGCGTGGCTCCGTTGAAGTCGATGAAGAAGGGCGTGTCCTGCAGGCGGTCGAGGCAGCTCGCATCCATGGTCTTCGGATCGAGCTTCTCGACGAAGTGCTGCACCAGTTGCGGCCCGCAGCCCGCCGACAGCACGCCGTGGCCCTGGCCCTTGAACACCAGCACCCGCGCGTCCGGCAGGTATTTCGCCACTTCCTCGGCATAGCGCGGGGGCGTGACCGGATCGTACTGGCCGGCCAGCAGCAGCACGGGCTTGTCGATCTTCAGCGGCTGGCGGAAGTCCGCCGGCCGGGTGCCCTTCGGCCATGCGGAACAGATCGCCTTGTAGGCGTCGATCATGTGCGTGCCGAGCAGGGTACCGGCGTCCTGCGGGCGCGCGGTAAGCAGGTCGGCGTCCTCGCTGCAGATCACCGAATAGGACATGCCACTGCCGGCAAGGTCGGCCATGTCCACGGTGAGCAGCTTCGCCTGCCCGAGCAGCGGCCCGACGTCACCATGCGCAGCCGCGTCGATGGACAGCGGCAGCAGCGCAGCCGTGACCGGCGAATAGGCGAACATCCGCACCACGCCGACCAGCGAGTCTTCGCTGAGCACGCGCTGTACGGTGCGGTAGCTTTGCGGGTCGCGGAAGCTGACCGGGTGCGGGTTCGCGCGCAGCGCATCGCGCAGCTGGATCAAGGTCTGGTAGGGATTGCCGAAGCGCTGTTTGCAGGCGGCGTCGGCGTCGCAACGCGCGAACTGGGCCTTCAGCGCATCGTCGAGGTTCTGCGCGAAGTCCTCGCCCAGCACCACGTCGTTCGGTACCGTGCTGTCCAGCACGATGCTGCGTACCGCGTCGGGGTAGCGCATCGCGTATTGCTGTGCCACGCGCGTGCCGTAGGAGACGCCGACCAGGTCGAACTGCGGCACGCCGAGCGCCTTGCGCACGTCGTCCAGGTCCTGCACCGCGTCGGTGGTGGTGTAGTAGCGCGGATCGGCATGCGACTGCACCTGCTTCAGGCAGTCGGCGGCCGCGGCGCGCAGCTTGGCAGGGTCGAAGCCGGTGTCATCGTCCGCCGCGGCCTTACCCCCGGCCTTGCAGTCCAGCGCATTCGATCCGCCGACACCGCGCTGGTCGACCAGCAGGATGTCGCGATGGGCGCGCAGCGGCGCCAGCATGGCGCCGATCTGGCCGGCGTATTCGGTGGCCGCCTGCCCCGGGCCGCCGGCGAGGAAGGCGAGCATGTCGGGCCTGGCCACCTGCGCGCCGGAACGCAGTACCGCGAGCTTCAACGCGATCTTGCGGCCCTGCGGATCGGCGCGATTCTCCGGCACGGTCAACGAGCCGCACCACGCCGCCGTGCTCAGGCCGCTGTTCGGCTGGCCGAGGTCGCAGGCGGTGAGCGTGAGCCTCCCCAGTCGCCAGGTGTGCGGTGGCGCGGGCTTCACGCTGATCGGCGCGGAGGCCCCGCTCCGCGCCGGGGCCGTCGCCCCGTGCCGAGGCGACGGCCGCCCTGCATGGGTCGCTGCGATGATCGCGGCGGCCAGCGCAACGATCACGCCCATGCGCTTCCTGGGGTTCATGCTCATGCGTCGGTTCCTGGTTCAAAGATGGATTCAATCGGACGTCCAAACAGCTTTGCGATCTTGAACGCCAGCGGCAGGCTGGGGTCGTACTTGCCGGTCTCGATGGCGTTGACCGTTTGCCGCGACACCTCGAGCCGCTCGGCAAGATCCGCCTGTGACCAGCCCTGCCCGCTACGCAGTTCACGCACGTGGTTGTTCATGCATTGCGCCAGCCGCTCACGTCGCGCTCCCCGACCGGCGCCGATGGAGGATCGTCATCAGCACGGCGCTGACCGCCAGCGATGTCGTGAGGCCGATGAGCAGACCGCGCTGCCAATCGCTCAACACGTGCCAGCCCAGCAGCAGGATCAACCCGAATACCGCAGCGGCGATACCTACCTGCCAGCGACGCGACAAGCCATCGTCGCAAACCGCGATCCAGTCGCCGCCGTAACGCCGCGCCGCCCAGCCGCGGCCCAGCGCATGCAGCACCACCATCGCCGGCCAGACGCCGAGGAGCACCGAGCCATCCAGCCGGATCACCTTGGCAGCCACCAGGAAGCCGCCGACCAGGCACAGCGCGCCCACCACTGTGCCAGCGAAGGCCAGGCCGACCAGGTTCGTGCGCTGCTCCAGTTCGTCACTGCCCATCACCAGCCGGAACATCGCGCGGGTCACCAGCAGCACCGGCACCACCGGCAACAGAGCCAGTGCGGCACGCGCCCACATGCTCTGCAGATGCCCAATCAGCGGCCAGACCAGCAGCATGATCAGAATGTAGGCCAGCATCGGCGGCCAGAACTCGCGCGCATAGCGACGCTGGTTTGCGTTCATCGACATGATTGCCCGCCCCCTTTTGTAAAGTGACCTTTACATCGAAGCCTAAGCCCGGCCTCACGACATTGTCAAGCATGCTTTACATGCGGGCTGCCGGATCCTGTGAATGACACGTCAAACTTGTGACGGCAGGTCATTTTTCGACGCTGAAGGGCAGGCAATCTGCCGCGTTGAGCGGCCACGGAAGCCATTCGGACGGATTTTGAGCCCGCGCCCCGATGACGGGCCAACGGGTGTTCATGCGGCGTTGCCGCCGCCGAATTCGCCGACAATACGTGTTACAAATCAATACTTTAAGATACATCGCAACGGAAACGACCCCGAGTATCGGCCGCAGTGTGACTTGAAGTTGCGGCCAAATGCGCGGCGACCGGCTGACGCCTAGTCCAAAAATTTGCGCCATCACCGGTTAAAGTGTGCCCTGGGTCACGCTTTGGCCCACTACTTGCTCAAGTTCCCTCCAACAGCTTGCTGCATCGTCTGCTGGATGGTTAGCGCGCGGGTTCGCACTGGAACACCGACAAGCTGTTGTCCATTTCATCAATGTCCCGGAAGTCCGAAGGAAACACCATGAACAAGACCTTGCTTTCCGCTGCCCTCGTCGCCACCCTCGGCGCGCTGGCTGTCGTGCCCGCCGCCAACGCTGCCCCCACTCCTAACACCGGCACCATCCAGATCAGCGGCAAGGTGCTGCAGGACACCTGCACGGTGACCGTCAATGGCGGCGCCGGCAACACCGTGACCCTGACCCCGGTCATGGCGTCGAACCTGGCTGCTTCAGGTAACGTCGCCGGTGCCACCCCCTTCACCCTCAACCTCAGCAACTGCGACAGGAATGCTACACAGGCGAAGTTGAGCTTCGCCAGCGGTGCCAACAACAACTCCACCGACGGCAACCTCAAGAACAGCACCAGCACGGGCAGCGCTGGCAATGTTGAGGTCCAACTGCTGGCGGGCGGCACCAGCGGCAGCGCGATCAACGTCTCCAATGACACCAATGCACCGACGATCGCGCTCTCCAGCGGCTCGGGCAGCACCGCCATGGCCGCCCAGTACTACGCCACGGGCGCGGCGACGCCCGGCTTGGTCAATACCAGCGCCAGCATCACCTTCACCTACCAGTAAGCGACACCGCGTGCCGCAGCGACTCACATGTCACTGCGGCACGCCATCGCCTCGCCCCCGGCGTCCGATCCGGCAGGGACATACCCGATGAAAAACTTCCTCTGCACCCTGGGCGCAGCCGTGGCTGCGCTCGTCATCGGCATCGGCACTGCACACGCCAGCGTGGTCGTCGGCGGTACCCGGGTGGTGCTGCCTGCCCAGCAGGGCGAGGTTACCGTGCGACTGACCAACGACAGCGATCACCCCGCGCTGGTCGAGGCGTGGATCGATACCGGTGACCTGAATTCGACGCCGGATACCGCGCATTCGCCCTTTCTGATCACGCCGCCGCTGTTCCGCATGGATCCGCATAAAGACCAGAGCCTGCGGATCATCTACACCCAGGGCGCCCAACCGTTGCCGACCGACCGCGAATCGCTGTTCTGGCTCAACGTGCTGGAAATTCCGCCCAAGCCCAGCGGACCGCAAACCGCAGGCCGCAACTACCTGCAGTTCGCGATACGTTCGCGGCTGAAGCTGTTCTATCGCCCGGCCAGCCTGCCCGGCGACGCCATGAAGGCACCCGACAAGCTGACCTTCAAGGCGGCCGGCGGATCGAATACTGCGCTGGCGGTACACAACCCCACGCCGTACTACATCACCATCAGCAAGCTTGCGCTTGGTGCTGGCGGCAAGACGATCGACGGCACGAGCGGCATGGTGGCGCCGTTCGGCGACCTGCGCCTGCCGCTCAAGGGCGTGGCGCAGCCGCCTGCTGCCGGCACCCCGGTCGGCTTTACCACCATTGACGACTACGGCGCGGCCGACGCGCACAAGGGCATCGTGGCGCAATGACGCGGCGGCGTGCCAGGCTTGGCCAGCTGAACGGGCGCCGTGCGGCGCTCGCGCTGGCGTGCGGCCTGGCGCTTGGCGCCGCCATGGGCTGTCCGC
>JAJZGE010000049.1 GCA_021798675.1 Pseudomonadota bacterium
ATGATGCGCCGCTGCACCGGCTTGAGGCCGTCGCCGACGAACGGCAGCGCGCGGTCCAGCACCACGTACATCGAGTAGTCGAGGTAGGCCCGCTCGGCGTATTCCTTCAGCGGGATCTGTTCGTAATTGGCTTGCAGGTTCATGCGTCGGTGTCTGATCAGTGGTGCGCGGGGCGCGGATAGCCGGTCGATGGTGCCACAAAGCAGGCGTCAGCTATTGGCGAACCGCCTCGATACCCAGCTTGCGCAGCTGCGCCTGCACGCTGTCCGGACCGGCCAGGTGGGCGGCGCCGACGGCGATGAAGACGGTGCCTGGCCGTTGCAGCATGGCGGCGATCTGCTTCGCCCACGCTGCGTTGCGCTGGACCAGCAGGCGCTGATACAGCTGCGGCTCGCGCTGACGCAGCTGTTCGTCCTCGAGCCGGGCGATGGTGGCGGTGTCGCCGGCTTTCCAGGCGGCGATCAGGGTGCCCAGCTCGGTGCCGGCGTGGTCGGTATCGCGCAGCGTGGAACGCAGAAACGCCAGTTCCACCGCCGGCGGCATGTCCGCGAAAAAGCGGATCTGCTGTGCGGCTGTCTCCAGCCCGTGCACCGGCTTGCCCGCCTGCAGCATCTGCGCCTGCAGCCGCTTGTCGACGCCGTGCGCGGGGTTCAGCCCGGCCTTCAGCAGCGGCGCCACCGCCAGCGTCAGCGCCGCCAGCCAGGGCCGCATCACCTGCAGCGTGGTGGCGCCGCCGGGGACGCCGGCGACCTGTGCGGCATGTGTCAGCGCGATGTTTTCCGCGCGGGTGAGCTTGTCCGCCAGCGGATGGCCCGGATCCAGCCCGTACTGCAGCACCAGCGCCTGCATGCGCGCGCTGTCGTCGTCGGTCAGCTCGATGGTCAGCGAGTCGCTGGCGGCCAGCGCCTTGTCCAGTGCCGGAAAGCGCCAGGCCGTGTCGTGCGGCAGCAGGTGCACGGTGCCGAACAGGTAGATGGTGGTGTGTGCGCGGCGGATCATCCACAGCGCTGGCGCGGCCGTCACCGGGGCGGCCAGCAGCAGGCCCAGCGCCAGAACGGCCAGCAGTCGATAGCGGATTTTCATGCCGAAGGGCCTGCCACGGATGCGCAGCGCCGATGATGCCTCAGCGACCGCCGCGCTGCGCAGCCTTGACGCTGTCATGTGCGGTTGTTCCAATCGCCGCTTGCCTCGGCGACGCCGCGTCGGCCAGCCATTCCAACGGGAAGTAGATCCATGCACCAACCTTCGAAAACGTGCGTCGTGGCCGCTTCCGCCATGCGGGCCATCGGCGCACTGCTGGCACTGCTGTGGCTGGGCGGCTGCGTCGCCAGCCCTCTCAAGCCAACGCCCGCGGCTGCTCCGGTGGTGGCTGCACCGGTGCGCCACGTATTCGTGATCGTGCTGGAGAACGAGCCCTACCAGGTCAGCTTCGGCGCGCATTCGCCGGCGCCGTACCTGGCGCATGACCTGCCCCGGCAGGGCGCGCTGCTGCCGCACTACTACGGCATCGGCCACTACAGCCTCGACAACTACATCGCGATGATCAGTGGGCAGGCGCCGAATCCGGCGACCCAGATGGATTGCGCGTTCTACAACGAGTTCAAGCGCAGCGTGCCGGGGCTGGACGCGCATGGCCAGGCGCTGGGCGCGGGCTGCATCTATCCGTCCGACGTCAAGACGCTGGCCGACCAGCTCGATGCCGCGGGGCTGAGCTGGAAGGGCTACATGGAGGACATGGGCGCCGACCCTGCCCGCGAGGCGGGCACCTGCGGCCACGTGGCGATCGGCGCCGAGGACTATACCCGGCACGCCAGCGCGAAGGACCAGTACGCCGCCAAGCACGACCCGTTCGTGTACTTCCATTCGATCATCGACGAGCCGGCCCGCTGCGCGCAGCACGTGGTCAATCTGGATCAGCTGACGCAGGATCTGCAGCGCGTCGACAGCACGCCGAACTTCGCCTTCATCACGCCTGATCTCTGCCACGACGGTCACGATGCGCCGTGCGCGAACGGCGAACCGGGCGGGCTGCCGTCAGCCGACAAGTTCCTGCGCGAGTGGGTGCCGCGCATCCTTGCCGCGCCCGCGTTCCGCCAGGACGGCCTGCTGGTGATCACCTTCGACGAGGGCACCGATGCCAGCGCCTGCTGCGGCGAACGCGGACTGGCGGGCGGTCCGCGGCCGGGCCAGTTCGGCCCCGGTGGCGGCCGCACCGGCGCGGTGCTGCTGTCGCCGTTCATCGCGCCAGGCACAGTGTCACGCAAGCCGTACAACCACTACAGCCTGCTGCGCACGATCGAGGACTTCCTCGGCGTGGGCCATCTGGGATACGCCGGTGCGCCAGGCCTGCGCACGTTCGGCACGGACGTGTTCACCGCCGCGCCGGCCGCTCGGCGCTTGTGAAGAAAACCACTTCCTGTGGTTTTCTTCCATCGCGAGTCCGGCGCATGTCCGGACTCGCGATGGCGCATCATGCACTGGCGTACCCGATCCGCGACCGGCGGGCCTGAGAGGTTGAATAGTCACAACCTCTCAGCGCGGCACGCGGTAGCCGCCGGCGACGCCGCGCGGGCTCAGTGTGAGCTGCCACAGCTGGTCGCGGCGGCTGCGGAACACCGCAGCGGAGACCGCGAGGTAATAGCGCCACATGCGCCGGAAGCGCTCGTCGTAGTTCGCCGCAAGCGTGGGCCACGCCGCTTCCACGTTGTCGCGCCAGGCCATCAGGGTGCGGTCGTAGTCGGCGCCGAAGTTGTGCCAGTCCTCGATCACGAACAGGTTCTCCAGCGCAACGGTGACCTGGCTGGCCGCGGGGATCATCGAGTTCGGGAAGATGTATTTCTCGATCCACGGATCGGGCTGCGCCGGCGCACCGTGGCTGCCGATGGTGTGCAGCAGCGAGAGGCCGTCCACCGTCAGGCAGCGCCGCACAGCCTCGAAATAGGTGCGGTAGTTCCTGCCGCCGACGTGCTCGAACATGCCGATCGAATACACCGCGTCGAAGCGCTCGTCGATATCGCGGTAGTCCTGCAGGCGGATCTCGATCGGCAGCCCTGCGCACAGCGCGCGCGCGTACTCGGCCTGCTCCTGCGAGATGGTGATGCCGACGCCGGCGACGCCGTAGCGTTCGGCGGCGTATTTCAGCGCCTCGCCCCAGCCGCAGCCGATGTCCAGCACGCGCTGTCCCGGTCGCAGCTGCAGCTTGCGGCAGACCAGGTCGAGCTTGGCCGCCTGGGCGTCGTCGAGGTTGTCCGCGTTCGCCCAGTAGCCGCAGGAATACACCAGCCGCTGGCCCAGCATCGCCCGGAACAGGTCGTTGCCGAGGTCGTAGTGCAGCTTGCCCACCTCGAAGGCACGCTCGCCGCGCTGCAGGTTGATGAAGCGCGCCTTGAGGTGTGCCAGCAGAGCGTCGAGGGTTTTCAGCTCCTGGTCCAGCCCGGCCAGCAGCAGGCGGGTGCACAGGCCGGGCAGGTCGTCGGCATCCCACCAGCCGTCCATGTAGGCCTCGCCCAGCCCGAGCGAGCCGTGCGCGAACACGCGCGCATACAGGCGCTGGTCGTGCACCCGCAGGTCGGTCGGCGCGCTGCCGTCGAGGCGGATGCCGGCCTGTTCGAGCAGTTCGCCGGCGCGGTTTCTCAGACTGTCCTGGCCCATGCGTGACCTCGCGTTGAAGGGAGCCCGCGGTGTGAATCAGCGCTTGCCCAGCACGGCGAAGCTGGCTGTCAAGCGCTCGTAAACCACTTCGACCCCGGCGGCACGCACGCGCTGCAGCAGCAGCTCGGCCTGATCCTCGCGCAGCAGAAATTCCACCCGCACCGGCAGATCGTCGGCCAGCTCGAAGAACTGCTCCTCGTGCATCACGCCGTGGCGGCCGAAGCCGGCGATCGCGCGGAACACCGAGCCGCCGCCGAGGCCGTGGTCGCGCGCCTGTGCCAGCAGCCACTCGGACAGCAGCATGCCGGCGTGCCTGGCGCGCAGGTGGCAGTAGAAATTCAGATGCACGCCGGTCTGCACGGTTTCCTGATTCATGCGATTTTCCCGATCAATGGCGCAGCAGGCTGCGGGTCAGCGTGATGCCGAGCACGGTCATCGCCAGCGAACCGGCGACATGCACCACGACGTGGCCGCTGAACCACAGGTACTGCTGGCGCAGCAGCAGCGTGGCGGACTCCGCCGAAAAGGTCGAGAACGTGGTCAGGCCACCGAGGAAGCCGGTGAACACGAACAGCCGCAGCGCTGGCGGCAGCGTCTGGAAATGATCGAACAGGCCCATCACGCAGCCCATCAGCAGGCCGCCGGCCAAGTTGGCCGCCAGCGTGCCCAGCGGCAGCGTGGGAAACAACGGGTTGAGCAGCACACCCAGCCCCCAGCGCAACCAGCAGCCGATCATGCCGCCGATGCCAACTGCCACAAATCCGGTAAACCCCACGAGCGCGTCTCCTGACAGAGTTAAGTGTCCGGTTGCCGCGGTGGCAGGCACGCCTGCGCCGCCGGAAGCCGGTGGTGCAGGCATCATCAGCCTCAACGTCGAAGGGTGAGAGGCGGTTGGTCGCGCGCACGCCGGTGGCTCGCGCGCGACGGGAGGCATGCCATCTCCCGAAGGCTCAATCGTAGTCGATCGGGGCGGTTGCCCGTCAAGCGCCACACGTTCCGCAGGATTCTCGGCCGGCCCTATACTCATGCGGCCTCTTTCCTGTCCGCCACGTCCCGCCATGCATGCAACCCCGCGCACCGTGCAGCGCAGCCTGCCCTGGCTGCTGGCCGCGGTGTCGATGATCGGACCGTTCTCGATCGACGCGGTGTTTCCGGCGTTTCCGCTGATCGGCGCCCGCTTCGGGGTGGATGCGGCCGCGTTGCAGCAGCTGCTCAGCGTGTATCTGATCACCTACGCCGCGATGAGCCTGTTCCACGGGGCGATTTCCGATGCGATCGGGCGCAAGCCGGTGATGGTCGGCGGCATCCTGGTGTACGCGCTGGCCTCGGTCGGCGCGGCGCGTTCGACCTCGTTCGCGATGCTGCTGGGCTGTCGCGCCCTGCAGGGCGTGTGCGCGGGTGCGGGCCTGGTGGTGGGCCGCGCGCTGATCCGCGACAGTCTGGAGGGCGCCGCCGCGCAGCGGCTGATGTCGCGCGTGATGATGATTTTCGGCGTGGCGCCGGTGATCGCGCCGATGGTCGGCGCGCTGCTGCTGCCGCTCGGCGGCTGGCACGGCATCTTCTGGGTGCTCACCGGATTCACCGCGCTGCTGGCGCTGGCGCTGGCCTTGCTGCTGCAGGAAAGCCACCCGCTCGAGCGGCGCACCTCGTTCGCGCCGCGTCCGCTGCTGGCGAGCTATCGCGCGTTCGGTCGCGACCGGCTGTTCTGGCCGCTGCTGATTTCCAGTTCGGTCAACTTTGCCGGGCTGTTCCTGTACATCGCCTCGGCACCGGGCATCGTGCGTGGCCTGCTGCGGCTGCCGGCGCAAGGCTTTCCGTGGCTGTTCGTGCCGGTGGTGCTGGGCCTGGTCGGCGGCGCCTGGTTGTCCGGTCGGCTGGCCGGGCGGCGCAGCGCGCAGTTCACGCTGAACCTCGGCTACGCGATGCTGCTGCTGGCATGCGCCCTGCATCTGCTGCTGGCGTGGGTGTGGGCGGCGCCGCGGCTGCCGTGGTCGGTGCTGCCGCTGATCGTGCATGGAATTGGCGTGCAGCTGGCGTTTCCCACCCTCACGCTGCTGCTGCTGGACCGGTTTCCGCAGCAGCGTGGCGGCATTTCCTCGGTGCAGGCGTTTGCCAGCCTGCTGCTGTGCAGCGTGGTCGCCGGCGTGCTGTCGCCGCTGCTCTCCGCCAGCATGCTGCAGCTGGCGCTGGGAGCCACCGCGCTGACCGTGATCGGCGCGCTCTCATGGTGCTGGTACGGCGCGATCAGCCGCCGGCCGCTGGCTCGGCCGCTGGCGTCGGCGGATGCCGGCATGGCGCTGCAGGCGGACATCGTCGAGCCGCACTGAGGGCTGGCGCAAGGCCGCTGGCGCTATTCATGCGGGCCGCGGCGCGGGCGGCACCACCGCCTCGATCGACATCAACACCGCCCCGCGCGCCAGCGCATGCGCCAGCGTCGGCGAACGGTAGCCGGGGTCCGCCAGCCAGCGTTGCCAGACCGAGTCGTCCACCTTTTCGTTGACGCCGGTGCCGAACGTGCGGTCGAACGGCGGCTTGAACAGCCGGTACAGGCCGCCCATGAACTCCGCATACGAATTGCGCGGCACACCGGTGTTGGCGTCGGCCGCCGGGACCACCTGCGCGCTGCAGCCCAGGCCCGCTGCGATCGCCTTGCGTTGCAGCCACGCCAGCGGCAGCTCGGGCAGCGGATCGGGCCGGCGTCCCGCGCCGTCGCGCAGGTAACCGCCGCCCACGTCGCCATGCGCGCCGATGAACCAGCGCTGCTCGATCTCCACCTGCTCGGGCTTCTTCGCGGTGAGCGACTCGCCGGGTTTCAGGGTGTCCGGGTTGCGCGTCCACACGGTCGGCGCGAAATCGGCGCGGTGCTCGTCCAGCGCCAGTGCCTGATAGGCGTAGCGCACGATCTTGCTCAGCTCGGTGTCGTGAAACTGGTAGCGCGCGCGGGCGAACGGAAACCACGAGGCGGTGTCGGGTATGCCCAGCGCGCCGACCGTATCCCACACGCCGATGAAGTGGATCGCGATCTCGATCGCGCGCCGCGCGCGCCATTCCACCGCTGCCGGATCGCCCGGCTTGGTCGCGCCGTCGCGATAGAAAGCGTAGGCGGCGACAATTTCCGCTGCGGCGACCTTGCCGTCGGCGCCGCGCCGCAGCAGGCCGCATTTGCGGATCATGCCGCCGAGGCTGCGCGCGGTGTACGCGCCGCGGCTGAAGCCGAACAGGTACAGCTGGTCGCCCGGCTGCCACGTCTCGCACAGCCAGCGGTAGCCGTCGCGCACATGGCCCGACAGGCCGTAGCCGAACGCGCCACCCAGCACGTGGCTGAGCCCGGCCGACACGCCCACGCCGGCGATGTAGTTGAGCAGCTGCGGGTTGCCGTCGGCGTCCTGCGCAGCGATCAGCTGGCGCAGGCGCTCCACGTTGGTATTCGACTCCGGCTTGTTCCAGGTGCCGTCGAACAGCAGCACCAGTCGACGCGTGGCCATTGGTGTCCTCCAGCATGACGCGGCGAGACAGGCTGGCCGTGACTCTAGGACGGTGCCCGCCACGCGGCCAGTGCCGGATGCGCGGCCCCGATCACGCGGGCTGGAGCGGTCGTGCAGGCAGTGCGTCGATCAGCGCAGCCAGCTCGCGCGCGATCGCCGCGGGCGGCAGGCCGTGGGCGTGCAGGGCGTGGTTGCCGGGGCCGTACGGCCCCCACTCGTCAGCCTGGGTGGTGGTGAAGATGCCCAGCGTGGGCGCGCCGGCGGCGCAGGCCAGGTGCATCACGCCGCAGTCCAGGCTGACGTGGGCGTCCAGGCTGCCCAGCACGCTGGCCAGCTTGCGCAGGTCGCCGGTGTAGTAGGCGGGGTAGCGCGAGTCCAGCAGCGAGCGGCCGAAGTGCGGAATGATCTCGACCAGCCGGGTGTCGGGCAGGGCGGCTTCGAGCGCCCGCAGCAGGGTGCTCCACCACGCCGCATCGAGCCGCTTGGGGCCGGTGGCATTGGCGAAGATGCCGATGATCTTGCGGCCATCGCGGCGGCCCTGCGGCTGGCCCAGCACCCGCTGCAGGGTGCGGCGACCCCACGCCAGCTCGGCCGCATCCAGCCGGATGTCGGGTACCGGATAGGCGGCCTGCGCGGCCTGCTCCGGTGTACCGAGGCCGAGCGCATGCCGCAGCAGATATACCGGGCGCTGGCCGGTGCTGCGCAGGTCGGTGGGCAACGCGGCGGTGTGTGTCACGTGGCCGCTTTTCTTCGGCCCATTGAAGCCAAGTTTGAAAGTGGCGTGCGCCAGCCGCAGCAGCAGGCGTCCGGTCTGCGACTGCGGGTCGGGGTCGATCGCCAGGTCGTAGTGCTGCCGGCGCATGTCCCGCAACGTGCGCCACAGCTGCAGCGGGTGGCCGACGCCGTGCGCGGGCAGCCGAAACGCCCGGTTCAAGCCGCCATAGTGGCCGAACAGCACTGGCGCGATGCCGCTGCGGGTGATCACGTCGATCTCCGCGCCAGGCCAGGTCGCCTCCAGCTCCTGCAGCAGCGGCGTCAGCAGCAGCGCGTTGCCCAGGGTGAGGCTCATGTGGCAGATCAGGATGCGGTAGACGCCCGCGCGCGGCAGCGGTGCATCGTGCAGCTGCACCGGTGCGCCCAGCAGCAGGCGGGTGAGGCGGCGCGCCAGGCGGCGGCGCAGGTCGTTCATGCGAAGCGGTAGTGGCTGGGAAGGCACGGCGTGACCTGCGAAGGGTTGGTAGGTGGTGCGGCGCCGGTTCGCCGGGTGCTCAGGCAGCGTTGGCAGCGTCGAGAATCGGCCGGCGATGATCAAGCAGCCACTGCCGCGCGTCGCTGGCGTCGTGCTCGAACCAGGCGCGCGTCGAGCCGAGCCGGAACGTGTAGCCCCACGCGTCCATATCCGCCATCAGGCGGGCGCGACCGACGCCGGGCAGGTGATCGGCCAGCACGATCTGCAGATAGCAGGTGGCGTCCTCCTCCTCGATCGAATCGGTGGCATCGGTATGCACGGCGGCGCGGCGCTCCGGCGGCAGCACGATCAGATGGCCGGCCTCGTGCAGCAGCGAGTGCACCGGCGTGTCATCGCGTGCG
>JAJZGE010000050.1 GCA_021798675.1 Pseudomonadota bacterium
GACGTAGTTGACGCAGACATCGGCACCGGCCTGTCCCATGGCCATCGCCACGCCGCGTCCGATGCCCGAGTTGGCGCCGGTGACCAGCGCCTTCTGGCCGCTGAGCAGCGGATAGGCGGGCACCGCGGGCGCGGTGGATGGAATGGACGGGGCGGCGGCATTCATGGCGACGATCCTTGGAAGTGGGCGAGGGCAACGAGCCGGCGTGCACTGTGGCGCGGGCGCCGTCGCGCGAGCGTGAGTGCGGCGTGCTCGCCGTCGTCAGGTCGCTTCGCTGCGGCCGCAAATTCATGCATGCCGGGCACGGCGTTCCTCTGCTACGCGGTATTCACCGCTCCCCGTGCATGTTGCGTACTCGGCGACAGCGGGAGATCGAGGTGACCGGCGTGATCATGGTGATGCTTGCGTTGCTGGTGCGCGGCCTGCTGGTGCTGCTGTTTCTGCCGTTCAGCGCGCTGGACAAGCTCCTCAATCACCGACAGGCGGTGGAGCAGGCGCGGCAAGGCGTGGGTTCGGCGGCGCTGGCGCCGGTGATGATCTGGATGGGTCTGGCCGTCGAAGTGGGCATGTCGCTGGCGATCCTCACCGGCGTGGCGGATCGGCTGGCCGCCTTCGTCCTGGCCGGCTACTGCATCGTCACCGCGCTGCTGTGGAAGCGCTTCTGGAAGGTTCCGGATTTTCGGCTGCGGGGCGCCAGCAAGGGCCGCGACACGTTCTGGGATTTCCTGAAAAACCTGGCGCTGGCGGGTGGATTTCTGCTGCTGACGACGGGCGGCACGGCGGCGGGCGTGCTGCGCTTCCTGGCCCATCCGCTGGCCTCCTCGCATCCCTATGCGCTGACCGATCCGGGACATCCGCCATGACTGACCAGCCGAGCGTGCCTTACTGGCATCTGTGGACCGACGCTGCCGGCGTGAGCCACCAGCGGCGCTGCGCGATGACCGAATTCGCATGGAGATCCATGCAGCCGCCGGCCGCTCCGCAGTGGCAGGGCGAAGCGCGGCATGGCGCGATGACGATGCTGGTCACGGTGCAGCCGGTCGGCTGGGTCGGTTGCTGGCACGAGAACCCGAAGCCGCAGTGGATCGTGCCGCTGACCGGGCGCTGGTTTGTCGAGTCGATGGACGGCACGCGCACCGAGATGGCTGCCGGTGAATGGTCGTTCGGTGGCGATCAGGGTTGCCGGGAGGTGGACGGACGCAGGGGGCATCGGTCCGGCACGCTGGGCGAGGTGCCGGCGGTGCTGCTGGTGATCCAGCTTGACGATGCACCGGCGCCCGCCTCGCCGTGCGGCTTCCGGTGATCGGCGATGGACGGTTTCGAGATCGTCGATCCGGTCTTCGCGCACTACCTGCTGGCGAATGCGTCGCTGGAGGAACTGGCCGGCGGCTTCCGCTGGATCGAGGGCCTGGTGTGGATGGGTGACGCCGGCTGCCTGCTGTTTCAGGATCTGCCGCGCAACCGCACCCTGCGCTGGATCGAGGATGCCGGGGTGTCCGTCTATCGCGCGCCGTCGCACTACGCCAACGGCCAGTGCCGCGACCGGCAGGGTCGGCTGATTTCCTGTTCGCATCGCGATCGCTGCCTCTATCGCACCGAGCTCGACGGCAGCCTGAGCCGGCTGATCGATCGGCATGCGGGGCGTCGGCTCAACGCGCCGAACGACGTCACGGTGAAGTCGGACGGCTCGATCTGGTTCACCGATCCGCTTTACGGCATCCAGAGCGACTACGAGGGCGGCCGCCAGACTTCCGAGCAACCGCCGGCGCTGTATCGCCTCGATCCGGCAGCGGGCCGGATCGTGCTGATGGCGGGCGATTTCGATGGTCCCAACGGCCTCGCGTTTTCCCCGGACGAGCGCCGGCTGTACGTGAGCGAGACCGGCGATCAGACGCGCGACGATCCGCGGCAATACATCCGCGCGTTCGACGTCGCTGCCGACGGCGCGCTGCACGGCGGCGGCGTCTTCCACAAGGTCGCGCCCGGCTACACCGACGGCCTGTGCGTGGACGAGGACGGCAACCTGTGGGCCAGCGCCGCCGACGGCGTGCACTGCATCGCCCCCGACGGGCGGCTGCTGGGCAAGCTGCGCGTGCCGCACCGGGTCTCGAACCTCACCTTCGGCGGAGCGCAGCGCGATCGCCTGTTCATCGGCGGCTCGCACACGCTGTACGCCATCTTCCTGAATCGGCGCGGTGCGCTGCGGTGGTGACAGTCGGCGGATCGCCGCCGCTGTGCCGGCTGCTGCGCTGTGTTCTGGTCAGCCATGACGCCGCGCGGCTGGCGACGTTCTACGAGCAGGCACTGGGCTGCCGGCCAGTGGCGCGGGTGCATCGCGCGGGCGCCGCTTTCGCGACCGCGATGGGCGTGGCTGGCGGGGCGCTGAGCATCACGCTGGAGCTCGGTGCCCAGCGCATCGAGCTGCTGCAGTTTGCGCTTCCCGGTCGACCCTATCCGGCCGGCACGCTGGCTTCGGATCTGCTGTTCCAGCACTGCGCGGTGGTGGTCCGCGACATGCGTGAAGCCTTTCACCGATTGTCGGCGGTGGGCGGCTGGACGGCCATCTCCAGGCACGGCCCCCAGCGGTTGCCGGTCAGCTCCGGCGGGGTGACCGCCTTCAAGTTTCGCGATCCCGAAGGCCACCCGCTGGAGCTGCTGGCGTTTCCGGCGGCCGGGCTGCCGGCGCACTGGCGGCAGGCGCCGCACAGCGATCCATGTCTTGGCATCGACCATACGGCGATCAGCGTGTCGGACGGGGCAGCCAGCGTGGCCTTCTATCAGGCGCTCGGGCTGCGCGTGGCGGGCGCCTCGACGAATGCCGGCGCGGAGCAGGCAAGCCTCGACGGCCTGCCCGGGCCGCAGGTCGAGGTGACCGCGCTGGCCGCGGAACAGGCTACGCCGCACCTGGAGCTGCTGTGCTATCGACGCACGCAGCCAGGCGTACCCGCTGATGTCGGCCCCAGCGACATCGCGGCAACGCGGCTGCTGTGGCAGGCGCGCAGCGTGCCCGGCCCGCGATCCCGCGCCGGCGATCCGCAGGCGCTGGTCGATCCCGACGGGCATCGGTTGCTGCTCGTTGCAGCCTGTTGAGATGACCACAAACTGCGCCGGCCATTCCGTTCACCCGTGCACCCGTTCGCTGCTTCACCCATCGCCCGTTCGCCCTGAGCGTAGCGAAGCGAAGTCGAAGGGTCGCGGGTCACAGGCGCCGCCTCAGCAGGCGAAGTGAATCACCGCCACCGATTGCGGCGGCAGCTCCAGCTCGATCACATGGCTGCCACGCTTGCCGGCGAACTTCAGCGGCTCGGCCTGCAGCTTCGACACCTCATGCAGTTCGTCGACCATGGCGGCGCTGAGGTATTCCGGCTTGCCCATCTGCTCCCAGCGGCGCTTGGCGTTGGCATGCACCAGGTCGATCCGCTGCAGCGAGCCGGATGCCTTGCTGCCACCGCCCTTGAGCGTGAACGACACCGCCTCGCTGGCGACAGGATGCCGCGGCAGCGCGAAATTGGTGAGCACCACGGCCGCCGACTTGTCGCCGCGCACCAGCCAGGCATCGACCGTGGCGTGCGTCCCTTGCACCGGCATCAGCGCGCTGCCCAGACCGTGCAGCAATTCGAAGGCGCGGTATGCCGGTTTGGCGATGCCGTGGATGTTCAGCAGCCCGAAGCCGCCATGGAAGGGTACCGAGGGAAAGTAGTTTTCCTCGAAGATGTCGGAGAACGTCCAGTAGCTGTAGCCCTGCACCAGGCCGTTCGCCTCCAGCACAGTCTTGACGATGAAGGCGGCCGCATACGGGTCATCGTGCATCGGGTCGCGCGGATTGGACGAGGTGCACCACTCGGTGTAGTACAGCGGCAGTTTGCCGGCCTGCTTGCGCACCGCGCGCGCCTCCTCGCGCAGCGCGCTGCGCGTGCTTTCGGCCAGCTGCGTCTCGGTGTCGTCGCCCGGCTGGCCGAATGAATCGGTCGGATAGTGATGGGTGCTGACGAAGTCGACCGGCAGCCCGTTGGTCGTGCAGAAATCGAGGAAATCGGTGACCCACGCGTTGTCCGCCGTGGCCGGGCCGCCCACCTGCAGCGCGCTGTCCACCGTCTTGATCGCCTCGACGGTGTAGCGGTACAGCGCGAAATACTCGCTCTGGCTGCCGCTGCCGAACGCGGTGAGGTTGGGCTCGTTCCAGACCTCGAAAAACCACTGCCGCACCTCGTCGATGCCGTAACGATCGACCCAGTGGCTGACCAGCTTGTGTATCAGCACCGACCACTGCGCCAGATCCTTCGGCGCGCTGACGTTGGCCCGGTAGTGGAAGATCGTCTGGCCGCTGGAGGACAGCGCCGAGGGCATGAAGCTCAGTTCGACGAAGGGTTTCATGCCGATCGACAGCAGGAAGTCGAAGATCTGGTCGGCGTTGAAGAACGAATAGAGCAGCTCGTCGCTCTGGCAGATCAGCGTGCCCATGTCGTCGCACAGGATGCCGTGGAAGCGCACGTGGCGCATGCCGAGTTCGTCGTGGGCGCGCCGCAGCTGCGCCTGCCAGTCCGCGCGTAGCGCCAGCGTGGCGTGGCCGCTGCCCACCGTGTGCTCCCAGAAATGCGGCAACGGGGTGGCCTTGCCGTCGAGATCGCCAGTGAAGGTTGCGCTCATGCTGGATCGTTCCTGCGGCGTCGTTGGGTGGCTGTGGCATTCGATGCCCCGGCATCGGCGGCGCCGCGCCGGGCGGCTGTGCGGGACGCACGCCGACGCCGGCGTGCGGCTCCGGATGCCCGCACATCAGCGGGCATCCTCGCTGCCGCGCCGTGTATGCGTGGTGATGCGCGGGCGGCGGCGTGCCCACGAGCGCCAACCCGCATGATCGTGCGGGCGCTTGACTCTGGACCTGAATCAAGGGTCTAGACTGACGCCATGAACGCACCCGCCCAATCCCTCACCATCGGTGCCGTCGCCAAGCGCGTCGGCGTGCCGATCGACACCATCCGCTATTACGAGCGCGAGGGTCTGCTGCCTGCACCGCAGCGGCGCGCGTCGGGCTATCGAAGTTACGGCGAGGGCGCGATCGCGCAGCTGCGCTTCATCCGCCGCGCCAAGCAGCTCGGCTTCACGCTGGAAGAGATCCGCGAGCTGCTGGCGCTGTCGCACGACCGCCAGCTGGGCGTGAAGGCGGTGAAGCAGCGCGCGCAGCAGCGGCTGGCGGCGATCGACGCGCGCATGGCCGAGCTGCAGCGGGTGCGTGACGGGCTGGCGCAGCTGATCCAGGTCTGTCCCGGCCACGGTGCGCCGGAGCAGTGCCCGATCCTGCGCGCACTCAACGATACCGAGGTGACGTCATGAACAGCGAACAAGCTTCCTGCTGCCAGGGCAGCCCGCCGGCGTCGGCGGCCACCGCGACCGATCCGGTCTGCGGCATGCGGGTCGATCCGGCCACGGCCAAACACAGCGCCGTGCATGCGGGCCAGACCTTCCATTTCTGCTGCGCCGGTTGCAAGGCGAAGTTTCTCGCCTCGCCCGCCACGTATCTGTCCGCGGCGCCGGTGGCGATGGGCGGCTGCTGCGCCAAGCCGGCGCCGCCCGCGCACGCGCATGAGCCGCACGTACTCGCGGCCGGCGCGAACGCGGTGAGGGATCCGGTCTGCGGCATGACGGTGGACCCGCATACGGCCAGGCAGCAGGCCGGGCATGCCGGCCACACGTACTATTTCTGCTCGGCGCGCTGCCGCGAGAAGTTTGTCGCCGAGCCGGCGAAGTATCTCGATCAGGCCACCGCGGCGGCGCCGGCGGTGGCGGCCGGCACCGTCTACACCTGCCCGATGCATCCGCAGATCCGGCAGGTCGGCCCCGGCCACTGCCCGATCTGCGGCATGGCGCTGGAGCCGCTGCTGCCCAGCGCGGACGCCGATGACGGCAGCGATTTGCGCGCGCTGACGCGCCGCTTCTGGACGCTGACCGCACTCACCGTGCCGGTGTTCGCGCTGGCGATGGGGCCGCACCTGTTCGGCTGGCATCTGCCGTCACCGTGGGATCGCCTCAGCGGCTGGATCGAGGCGCTGCTGGGCAGCGTGGTGGTGCTGTGGGGCGGGGCGCCGTTCTTCCAGCGTGGCTGGCATTCGCTGCAGCCGTGGAATCCGAACATGTACACGCTGATCGCGCTGGGCACCGGCGTGGCGTGGGTCTACAGCGCGGTGGCCTTCCTGGCGCCCGGCGTGTTTCCGGCCAGCTTCCGCGACATGCACGGTCACGTCGCGGTGTATTTCGAATCGGCGGCGGTGATCGTCACCCTGGTCACGCTGGGCGATTTTCTGGAACTGCGCGCGCGCCGCCGCACCGGGGCGGCGCTGAAGGCCCTGCTCGGGCTGGCGCCGAAGACGGCGCATCGCCTCGGCGCGGACGGCGGCGAGTCGGAGGTGGCGCTGGACGCGGTGCGCAGCGGCGACATGCTGCGTGTGCGTCCGGGCGAAAAGGTGCCGGTCGATGGCGTGGTGACCGATGGCGCAAGCCACGTCGACGAGTCGATGCTCACCGGCGAGCCGATGCCGGTGGCCAAGCTGAAGGACGACAGGCTCACTGGTGGCACCGTGAATCAGGATGGTGCGCTCACGATGCGCGCGGAGCGGGTCGGCGCCGAAACGATGCTGGCGCAGATCGTGGCGATGGTGGCGCAGGCCCAGCGCAGCCGCGCGCCGCTGCAGCGCGTCGCCGACAGGGTGGCTGCGTGGTTCGTGCCGGCGGTGGTCGCCAGCGCCGTGCTGGCGTTCGGCGCGTGGGCTTGGCTGGGACCCGATCCGAAGCTGGCGCACGCGCTGATCGCGGCGGTGTCGGTGCTGATCATCGCCTGTCCCTGCGCGCTGGGGCTGGCCACGCCGATCTCGATCATGGTCGCCAGCGGTCGCGGCGCGCAGCACGGCGTGCTGTTCAAGGACGCCAGCGCGATCGAGGCGCTGCGCGACATCGACACGCTGGTGCTGGACAAGACCGGCACGCTGACCGAGGGCAAGCCCGCGCTGAAGCAGGTGATCGCGCTCGGCGCGCTGCCGCGCGAGCGTCTGCTGCGGCTGGCCGCCGCGCTGGAACAGCCGAGCGAGCATCCGCTGGCGCGCGCGATCGTCAACGCCGCTGCCGGCGAGGCCTTGCCCACGGTGGACGATTTCCGCACGCTGACCGGGCGCGGCGTGCAGGGTCGCGTCGACACCAGCGCGGTGGCGCTGGGCAACGCGCGGCTGCTGCAGGAGCTGGGCATCGCGCCCGACGCGAAGGCCGCGGCACAGGCCGAACAGCTGCGCAGCGACGGCGCCACGGTGATGTTCCTGGCCGTCGACGGCGCGCTGGCCGGACTGCTGGCGGTGGCCGACCGCATCAAGCCGGATACGGCAAAGGTGATCGCCGCCCTGCATCGCGACGGCCTGCGCATCGTGATGCTCACCGGCGACAACGCCACCACCGCGCAGGCGGTGGCGCGCGAGCTGGGCATCGACGAAGTGCATGCCGACGTGTCGCCAGCCGACAAGGCGGCGGTGGTCGCGGCGCTGAAGGCCGAGGGTCGCCGCGTGGCGATGGCCGGCGACGGCATCAACGATGCGCCGGCATTGGCGGCGGCGGATGTCGGCATCGCGATGGGCAGCGGCACCGACGTGGCGATGGAGAGCGCGCAGGTGACCCTGGTCAGGGGCGATCTCGGCGCCATCGCACGGGCGCGGGCGCTGTCGCGTGCCACCGTGCGCAACATCCACCAGAACCTGTTCTTCGCCTTCATCTACAACGCGGCGGGCATCCCGCTGGCGGCCGGCGTGCTGTATCCGTGGCTGGGCCTGATGCTGTCGCCGATGGTGGCAGCGCTGGCGATGAGCCTGAGCTCGGTGTCGGTGGTCAGCAACGCGCTGCGGCTGCGTCGGGTGCCGCTGGGCGGCGAGCGGCCCGCGTGAGGACGATCCATCGCCGTGCAGGGATGCCTTAAGCTTGCCGGCCCGCGCAGGGGGCGCAGCGCGGTGCTGATCGTCGACTGCCTGCGCCGCCGCACCCACACGAAGTCACCCATGTCCCGCACCCTCGCCGAATGGCTGGCGTACCAGGAACACATCAACCCGCGCAGCATCGAGCTGGGGCTCGATCGCGTGCGCACGGTGTGGCAACGGCTGGGCGCGCCGGCGCCGGCGCGGCGGGTGATCACGGTCGGCGGCACCAACGGCAAGGGTTCCACCGTGGCGTTGCTGGAAGCGATGCTGCGTGCCGCCAGCCTGCGCGTGGGCGCCTTCACCTCGCCGCATCTGCTGACCTACAACGAGCGCGTGCGCATCGACGGCGCGGATGCCGGCGATGCAGCACTGATCGGCGCATTCGAGCGGATCGAGGCGGTGCGTGGCGACCTGCCGCTGACCTATTTCGAGTTCGGCACGCTGGCCGCGCTCGATGTTTTTGCCCGCGCGCCGCTTGATGTGGCGCTGCTGGAAGTGGGCCTGGGCGGGCGGCTGGATGCGGTCAACCTGATCGACGCCGACGTGGCGGTAATCACCACCGTCGACCTCGATCACATGGACTGGCTGGGGCCGGATCGCGACAGCATTGGGCGCGAGAAGGCCGGCATCGCGCGGGCGGGGCGGCCGGTGATCGTGGGCGAGCCGGACCCGCCGGCCGGGCTGCTCGATGCGCTGGCGGGCGCTGCGGCCAGGGTCGAGCGCG